>JANLST010000068.1:0-13916 GCA_031362505.1 Sphingomonadales bacterium | reverse complement strand
CGCGTCTTCGAACTTTTCCTTGATAAAGTCTTCACCGCGCTCGACTTCGGCAATGATCGCCACATCGTCGCGGGCAACGAGCATTTCCTTTAGGTTCAGGAAGGTGCGGTGCGCCGCGCCGAGCAAGCTGCCATCTCCCTCAGGATTGCAACCCAACCGCTTGACTTCGGCCTGCATCAAGCACGCGACGCGGCCTCGATCAATTGCAAACTCGCTAAAGAAAGTTGTGAATTGCGGATTCTCGGTATCCAGGGTGGCCTCGGCAAAGCCCTTTTGGCTGTCCAGCGTCGTTTTGATTAGGTTGTTTATGATGCGCGCGTAGTTATCGTTTTGCATGAATAATCTACTTGAGTGGTATAGACCAAACCACCCAGGCTGCAAAATGTTCTACCGATCAACAGGGAAACGGTGACACGAGCGATTTGCAGGGCCAGACATTCATTGGCTAAGCTCAAGCCGCAACAGTGCATTTGGCCCCACAGTTCCGTTTCGGCCGCTCTCGCTACCCTATATCGTTGCGGTGGCGAGCAGCACATTGCCGTACCTCAGGGAACCGAGCGGAAGCGAAAGCAATCGGCTGCAAGGCCGGGTCCGAACGCCATCGCGAGGCCGTTGGTGACCTGCTGACCGGAGCGCAGGATTCGGTCCAGCACGAACATCAGCGTGGCCGAGCTCATGTTGCCGAAGCCCCTTAGTATTTCGCGTGAGTGTGCCAGCGCGTCAGGTGCCAGTTCAAAACCATGCTCGACCGCATCGAGTATTGAGCGCCCGCCAGCGTGCACCGCCCAGCTGTCGATCGTATCGATGTCTCCAATCCGCTCGCGAAAGGCTGGGTCGGCAACTGCGGCACCGATCCTGCCCGGGACATCTCCGGACAAATACATCTTGAATCCGGTGTCGCCGATCGTCCAGGTGATCAGTTTGTCGCTGTCGAAGAGCGTCGCGGCGAACGGATCCGACAGCGCCAGCCCCTCGGGCTCCGCGCTCACCAGAGCGGCCGCCGCGCCGTCGCCGAACAACAGCCCGGCGAGGATTGACTCAAGTTCGGTGTCGGGCTGGAGGTGGAGCGAGCAGAGTTCGACGGTGATCACCAGAACCCGCGCCGCAGGCTGCGAGCGGACAATGTGATAGGCCGTGCGGAGCGCCGCGACCGCAGCATAGCAGCCCATGAAGCCGACCAGCGTCCGTTCGACGTGGGGTCCGAGACCGAGCCGCTGGGCGAGGATCTGATCGATTCCAGGGGCGACGAAGCCAGTGCAGCTCGCGAGCACAAGATGCGTGATTGCCTCGGGACGCCCCAAGGCATCAACCGCGGCGAGCGCCAGTTCAGGCGATTCCTTCGCGTATACTGACATCCGCGTCGAGGTCGAGGTGCCGCCGGCACCTTCACGATAAAGTTCGGCCGGTTTGCTCGGGTCAATGTTGCCAGACAGCGGGGTTAATACTGTCCAGCGGTGTTCTATGCCGGACCGCGCCGCCATGCGTTTGAACAGCAGCACATCGCGCGGCGATTCCAGCTGGTTCTCGGCCCAGGCGAGGAAATAGGGATGCGCGTCGTTCATCGGAACCGCGGTTCCAACCCGATTGAGAAACGCCTTTGGTTCCGGGGATTCTGGCATTCGATTCCTTTGTGTTCGTGGGCCGACCGCAGAACGATTGGCAACGCCGCCAGATGGCGCCGCTTCGTTGCCGGTCGGGCTTCGCCCAACCGCCGCCGCGGATTGGGGCATAGGCGAAACCATATGCTGACCCATTTGTTCCAAGATGAACGCCACCAAGCGGCTTTTTGCATGCTCGCTGCACGCCTTTGGGCCTCCTGATTGTAAGGTCGCTTGCTAAAGCGGCGGCTCAAGAGTGCCCATCCATGCAACAATCCCGAGGATCACGATGGCGGCACCTGCTTCAAACCCGACGCTGAGACGCAAGGCGACGACTGCCGCGCGCACATCTCCAGAAGCCAGCGCGCGCTCAAGCCTGCCTGTAAGCCTGAACCTATTGAGTGCGGCCAGGCCAAGCATCGCAGCGAATGCGCCAAGCTTAACAAGCAAAAGTTGACCGTAGGGCGACTTACCGAGGTCGGCGACATGGGCGGGACCCACCAGCAAATATACGTTGACCAGACCCGTGCCCGCGAGCGCGACCACGGCGATCGTCCCCATGGTTGCGAACCGCGCGAGCGCACTGGCCAACAGTGCCGCGCCATCGAGCGTACGGGTGGTTTGCGACGTGAACAGCAGCCTCACAAATGCGACCAGGGAGCCTACCCAGGTTCCGGCGGCCAGCAGGTGCGCGACATCCGCGATCAATCGGGCTGTGCCGGCAATTCCTTCGCCAGCCGCACCATGACCGTTCCACGCCAGCGAAGCCAGAGCGACTCCTCCGCAGATCATCGTCCCCGACAGGTGCAACGCCCCGTGCCGATGGCGATGTGTAAGCAATGAGCCCAAGGCCAACATAATGCTCACCGTCCGCACCTGCCACGCAGCGCCGATAGGCGTCTGGAAGACAATCGTGCGAAAAACTTCCTGGTCGAGGTTGGCCAGAGAGGCGTCGGCCATTGCGGCGCTCGTGAGCACGACCGCAACAAATCCTCCGATGAGTGCGATCAGCAGTAACGCGACCTGGAGGAGCGTGGTTGACGGCAAGGATGGCGCGTGTCGCTGTCCACCATCGAAAGCGTACAACCAGAACAGCGGAAGACCGAACGAGGAAAGCAGGGTCACATACAGCAGGAACCGAAACGCGATGATCGGTTCTGCATACATGTGACTATCTGACCCTGAACCTCAAAGTGCCTTGGACGCGGTGCGTATCGACCGAAACGGCATGCCATGCAACGACGTAATTGCCAGGCGCGAGCGGCTTCGGTCGAACCATCTGGAACGACTTGCCGTCGCGCGCGAGCGTCGCAACGAATCCGTTGATCTTCACAGGCGGGTGGTGGCCCGCGTTGGCCATGCCGGTCATCACAACGTTGGCACCGGTCATTGGCCCAACCAGCCTTTCGCTGAAGGTCAATCGGATGGCCGTAGGGCCGGCCACGGTTGCGCCGCCTGCGGGTGTTGAGCTGACCAACCTGGGATGGGCTTGGGCAGCGGTGGATCCCAGCGCCAGCGCGCTAACGAGAAAGATAATTCGGTGCCGGGCCATGCTGGCTCCAATCATAAATATTCAGCAGATGGGCAAACGCCGCCAAATCCGAAGGTTATGGCGGCGGCTGTATCCAGTGTACCCGCCCAAGCGTCGGTACCGCGCGGGTTCAAATCAGATTTACCTGCAACCATTTTGTTCAATCGACCGTCCGGCGAGCGCACCACCGCCAGCGCCAATGATGGCTCCGGTTGTGCTGCGCCGGTTGTAATGGCCGCCGCGCCCAACTTCGCCGCCCAATAGCCCGCCGACTACAGCGCCGAGGATGGCACCGGTCGTGCCCGAGGTACAGCGCTGGGGCCCGCGATAAACCTGCCGTGAATAGCTCTCGGTTCGCCGGCCATAATAGGGACGAACGACGTAGACGTCCTCGCTGTAGCCACCATCAAAATAGCCGTCATCGTCGTAAGAATTGTCGTAATAGCTGTCATCGTAATAGGCCTTTCTGCCGTAATCGGGGTAAGCATCATAGCCGTAATACGGTGCATCGTAATCAGGTGTGTCATAGCCCGATCCGAACGAGAATGTGACGCTCCCGCTCGCCGATGCGGCGGTCGGCAGGCTCGCAGTAAAAGCCGCAACGCCAAACGCCGCAAGGATTGATCGCTTGAATTTCATGTTTCTGTCCTCTCAACTGTTTAACGGCACAGCGTCCTGCGGTGCGAGACGCTGCCTAAATGCAGGTTTCACGCGGGCGACGTTTGATCCCCGATCGGACGTAGCCTAACGAGCCACCCATCCGGTTGCCGCCTATGTCAGTAGCGCCGATGCCTATTGTAATAGCGGTAGTAGCGCACGACCGGCCGCGCACGGCGCTGGATGTAATAGCCGCGCGTGTTGGACCCGTAATAGCCGTTGCCCTGTCCATATTCATCATCGCCGTAGCCTTGGCTATAGCCGCCATAGCCCGAGCCGTAGCCATTGTAAGAGCGGTTTTGGTAAGCGTGACTCTGGTGCTCGAGCTCGTGCTGATACTCGATATTCGTGTCCGCCCGTTCATGGCGTCGAGCAAGCTGCTTGTGCAGCCGCTGATGCTCCCAAGGTGTCGATCCGTCTTCGTGCGCCTCTTCATGGATCGCACCGAGCTGGCCGTGGACAGCCGCATGCTCCGCATCCAGCTCTTCATGATCTTCATCGTGTACCGATTGGGCCATCGCCGGCACAGAAAAACTGCCTGCGGCAACTGCGCCAGCCAGAACCATCGCTAGAGTCTTCATCGCAACCTCCATCTCAAACCGGCACCGATCTGCGCCGAGTCGGTTGAACGGCGGATGAAGCGCGCTTGCAGACTTGGTTAATCGGACGGTCCGGCCGTTGACTGCCGAGAACGGCCGCTTTGGCCCGTCTAAGCCCGATTGCAGACAATCTGTTACCGGCCATTTCAAGCGTTCGAAATCGCCGATCCAAGCGCATGAATGAATGGCGGCTATCAGGGGGCAGTTTAAGTCGATCGATTGACCGCAATGTCGTCGGAAGCAGATATCGCATCATTTTCGATGGGAAATGACCGGAACTGGGTGAGTCCGGTCAGTCCGCTTTTGCACGGAAAAGTGGGAAAGGTGCCGTTTGTTTGTGTCCTGCGTGATTGGCCGCATTCGCGCTCTTGGTGTAATTCAACTGTATGATGCGACGTCCATGGACGTTGTCCGCCCTGTAAACGCTCCGCGCTATGCAGCCGCACGCCGATTTTGTCCGTCAAGCAAGCCCTCAACATCGCACGCAGCGACGGGGCGGCTGAACAGGTAGCCTTGTACATTGGTGCAGCCTTGACGCTGTAGTTCTTCCAGTTGACCAACGTCTTCGACGCCCTCAGCCGTGGTCTCCATACCCAGGGCTCGGGCGAGATCGGTGATGGCGCGGACGATAGTGGACGCTTCATTGCTTTCCAACATCTCCATGATGAACGAGCGGTCGATCTTGAGCTTGTCAAACGGGAAGCTGCGCAAATAGCTCAGCGAGGAGTAGCCGGTGCCAAAATCGTCGAGCGCAATTCTGACGCCTAGGGCGCGTAAGCCATGCAGCACCGTCAGTGTCGACTTATTGTTATCGAGGAAGATCGATTCTGTAATTTCAATTTCGAGCCGATTGGGGTCGAGGCCCGATGCAGAGAGCGCCTTTACAATAATGCCACTCAATCCCGAATTGCGGAACTGGACGGTTGAAACGTTGACGGCAACGCGCACCTCCCTAGTCCAAGATTGTGCGATGCGACAGGCCTCATGGATAACCCATTCGCCGATAGGAACGATAAGGCCTGTATCTTCGGCAATCGGGATAAATTCAACGGGCTGGATTTGACCTTGAGTCGGATGGTTCCAACGGAGCAAGGCCTCAAATGCAGAGAATTCATTGCGCGTAAGGTCGAACAGCGGTTGGAAATAGAGCTCCAATTCTCCGTTGGCCAAGGCTGCACGCAAGTCCATTTCGATAATCCGGCGAGCCTGCGCACGCGAATTCATTTCCGCCTCAAAGAAGCGGAACGTGCCACGCCCTTCCTTCTTGGCCTTGTAAAGGGCCAGATCGGCATTCTTCATTAGAGTATCAACGTCAGCCCCGTCGGTCGAGGCCAGGGCGATCCCGATGCTGGTGCCGATAGCGAGTTGATGACCACTAATCTCAAGCGGGAGACTGATCACGTCAATCAGTTGACGCGACAGTTTTTCGGCATCAACCTGAGTATCACAGGAATTCAACAACACTGCAAATTCATCACCGCCAAGCCGCGCCACGAAGGCGTCACCCACCACGTCGCTCAATCGGATGGCTACCGCTTGAAGTAGCGCGTCACCCAAGGGATGCCCCAGCGTATCATTGACGATCTTGAAATTATCGAGATCAAGGCAGATTACTGCGACATCGTTGCCCCGGTGAGCGGATTGCCGAAGCAAATGGTCAAGCTGCTCACCGAGCAAGGCCCGGTTGGGAAGGCCGGTCAACCCATCATGGAATGCCATATGCATGATGCGGTGTTCACGTTCTTCAATGCCCACTGCCATTGCATTGAAGCTACGCGCGAGCTCCCCGATTTCGTCGTCGGACTCAATAATCAGCTCTGCCTTTTCGCCAAGTTCAAGTTGCTTTGCAGCTTTTTGAAGCGCCGAAATTGGCCGGGTTATACCAAGCGCCAGGCGCGAACTGGCGAGTCCCATCAGAAGCAATCCGATAAGGCCTGCTAGCCCGACAGTATATTGGAGTGGGAGATAGGCCGCCACCGCTTCGGTTGTTGAAAAACGCATTATGATCGCTGCTGGTGCGCCACCGCCAGCAGTGGGCAGTGGCTTCAGAAAGATGATGTCACCGTCGGGTTGGGCTTGGTGTTTTCCAGCGTCGCCATGCCCAGACGTGTCAAGCAAGGCACCAATGTTTGAATTGGATACCGCCCGATTGGTCCCATCGAAGCGCCAAATGCCGTCTCGGTCATGGCGGACAATCTCTGCATGCAATGGAATTGCGGACATTCTCGACAAGGATTGCATTTCGTTGGCATCAAGTTCGCGCGCGAACACCACCCAGCCGAGCAGGGCTGGCGCCATGATCGGAGCGGCCACAGCCTGATAGGTCGCATCACCCATCCTGATCGTTCCGCTAGTCCAGCCCGCATCCAGGTCGGTCCAAAGTGAGGCGGCGGCGGCACGTGTCCTGCCATCCCCAATTCCTGTGACGACGCCGTTGGCGTCAACTATGAAGGCGACCCGCAGGCCTAAGCGGGCTTTCAGGTTTTCGAGTGCTGAGAGAATGGTGGCTTGATCTCCGGTTGCAACCGCCGCGCGGAAACCAAAGTCATGTGCGAGCGGTTCGGCGGCATCATGCAGACGCTGGGCACGCAACCCCCATACCCGGTCAAACACAGTGCTGCTCACACTCAACTGACCACGAACGACCTTTTCAACGTTGGTGGCGATGGCAAAATGTATGCCAATGGCGATCGTCAACAACATTAGACCAAATGCGCCGGCGAAGAGCACGGTTAGTCGCGTACGAAGTTGCCGAAATCGCATCGAGAGCTTGATTTTGGCCAACACCCTCATCTCAATAGCTACCCATGTTATGCACCGGGGGGGGGCGTAATTTGATTACAAACTCTTCAGTGTGGCTAGATGTACCTATTGTTATTTGGCGCGTTGTTGTTCCTCCAGGCGACCTCAGGAATGGGTACCACACCGCAACAGTAGCGGCGCGCGACGAGACATCCTTGAAAGTGACATTGCCATTGGCATCAGTACGCGCGGCCCAAGCAGTATCGGTGACAAAGATGTAAGCGCTCATACTGTCATGAATGTTGCAGCCAATAGCAACAATGCCAGGCTTTTCGAAGCGAATGCTGCGGGTTTGATCCTTGGCAAACAGCTTCAGCTCAAATTGCTTTGTGGGCGAAAATGAGTAGACGTGATGTTTGAACGGATCGAAGTTTGGAAATGCCACTTCTGCATTTACAGGAACAACCGAAACAAAGGGATTGAATTGGGTATTTCGCTGTTCAACCCGGTATCCACCTGAAATTTGGGGAACTGGAGCTATTTGTCCAACGGGTTTAATCGTCACCACTGCGTCACGCACGGGCTTGCCGTCGGGCGTGGCGACATGAACCGTGATCACACCAGCAACTGCGGGTGAAAACGGACTCATGCTGGCCAAGATTATTGAAATCCCTGAACGCATCATAGTGGGTTATCGCTTTTTACTAAACATCAGGTTGCCGATCAGGTTGGTTTACCATTTCATCCGAACGGATAGTTGAATCTGAGTCTGCCTTTGCTTGGGGTTGATCACTTGTCTCCGTCGCGCTTCACGGTCGCTGTTCACGTGGAGCACTTCAAGCAATGCGGTCGTGAAATCACCCAAGCTTCGCCTCGCAGCGATTGTGCCAGACCAGCCATCTTCATCGTCATCGGCGGTCAGCGTGCTGCCGCGATTGCGGGTAGAAAACGCTTCAACGCGTCCAGACAAGGACCCTTTGTCAAAACGGCGGGTAACGAGGGCGAAGGCCGACCGGAATTTGGTATCGACCCAGATCGTGCCTCCCTCAGGAAAGCCCATTCGCGTCCTGCCCTTCATCGCCTGTGCTTTCAGCTGGATAGCATCGCTCAAATCAACGATGGCACCGACATTCTCAAACTGCGTGCGCCAGCCCCACTCATTATCAATATTAAAGGATTCAGGGTTCGAGCCATTATCGTAATGTAGAGCTTCCAAATGGATGGGGATGGGCGGATCCCAAGCGAGTTTGGCATAAAATCCGGGTCGTTTTAAATAGCCGCCATCCAATTCGAGCACAGGATGCGAATAGCGTGGTTGCACATATTCGATAAAACTGTTCAGCGTTGGCAAGGGTTGTTTGCGAAACGCGGTGCCCTTCATGTCGTGCAAAGCCCAGCCGCGGAATGCCAGCTGCGCTCCTGCCGTATCGTTCATATCAAACAAGCCAACGGTTGCGGAAAGCTTATGCCCACCAAACTGGGAGGAGCCAGACACTTCCAAGCCGACCACTTTGACTTCCTCACTCACCCAGCTGTTGATCGCGGATGGAGTGATCGTATCTGTTACAGCCCATGCCGGCCCGGAATGCTCAAGCGAGATGGGCGGCCACATCAAGCCGGCGCGGGCCGAGAATTTTGTCGTGCCCCTTGAAAGGGGCTTAAAGGATAGTACCGCCTCTGAAATGTCGGCTTCCAGCTTGCCCTTTTGCTGCACAGTTCCAACAACCAGTCCGGAAAGCGACCAACTGAACCGGGGCTGCCAGATAAGATCGGCTTCTGCAAAACGCTGCTTGATCTTGAAATCAGAAGAGATGCCTGCTTCATCGCCATAGCGTAGCTTGCCGAAACCACCATTGATCCAGGCAGTCTCGCCATCGACCACAATCATGCGCACGTCAGCAGTGACAGTGAGCGTTTCAGGAGAAATGAGGTCTGCGCCTTTTCCACTGGCCAGCGCCGGACCCGTCGCAAGTGCCAGCGTCGCGACAATGCTCCGTACAAAACATTTCACAATGAAATTCTTGACAGGCAAGTAAACCATCGAAGGATCATTAACGTGCTGTAGTTAATATTTATTATCCAAGATTTCTGGCATATTCGGGACCGACAGCGCCAAAATTCCGAAATGGAATACGCCGTATGACCAACATCCGGATTTATTGAATTTTGCTCCAAACCACATCAGGTCGCTTAGGTAAGCGCTAACAAAGCCGCCGTTCCCAGGCTCAATTCACGCACTTGAAGCCAGCCGTGCATTCAGGTTCGCCCGAACACCACCGAACGGCCGCTTTAAAGCCTTGAAAAATCGACGCCGGATGGCGGAAACGTTGTGGATTCCGGACAGGCGGGTTTTAGGGAAGAAAGCGGAAAAGCTGCCGTTCGTGTCCATTCGAAGTCATCAGCAACAACCGCGAACATTGCGGTCGATTGGCCGGTCGAGTTGGCTCCCTGATACCTGCCACACATTCAGGCGTTTCAGCTTAACATACGGAACTGGGTTTATGGCCAAAATGTGACGGGAACATCTCGGAAGTTTGGCTGCATACGGGTTCGACGCGTTAGGCAGCCATGCTGTGAAGCTTGCCTGCCCATTCTTTTCTCTATGCCGCGCTGTTGGCCAACATGGACTTAGCTTTTGCGTCGAAACGGTCGGCGTTCATGACCCTGATCCAAGCTTTGACGAAGTCGTCGACGAACTTGGTCTCATGCCCCTTCTCGGCATAGACTTCGGCGGTCGCGCGCAGTTGCGAGTTTGAACCGAAGATCAGATCCGTGCGCGTTGCTCGCCACTTCTCGGGCGCACCTGCGCGGTGATAGCCGATGAACTCTTCGTCGGCGCTGGTGTCGACCACCTTCCACACTGTGTCCATGTCGAGCAGGTTGACGAAGAAGTCGTTGGTTAACTGGCCCTTGCGCGTCGTGAAAACACCCTCGGGAGCATCGTTGTAGTTCGCACCGAGCACGCGTAAGCCCCCTACCAGCACCGTCATTTCGGGTGCCGATAGGCCGAGCAGCGCGGCGCGGTCGAGCAGCAGCTCTTCGGTTTTTACGCTGTGCTTGGTGGACAGATAATTGCGGAACCCTTCGGCCTTGGGCTCGAGCGGTTCGAAGCTTTCGACATCAGTCCAATCCTGCACTGCATCCCCGCGTCCGCCGGTAAACGGTACCCCCACGTCGAACCCGGCATCGCTAGCTGCCTTTTCGACAGCAGTTGATCCCGCCAGCACGATCGCATCGGCGAGCGACATCTGACCGCGTAACTCGTTGAGCTTGGCAAGGACCTTGGCCAGCTTCTCTGGTTCGTTGACCTTCCAGTCCTTTTGGGGGGCAAGTGCGATGCGGGCGCCGTTGGCTCCGCCACGGTGATCGGACCTGCGGTAGGTTGAGGCCGAGGCCCATGCGGTGCGAACAAGATCGCCGACGCTCAGCCCGCTGGCCAGAACCGCCGACTTGAACGCTGCGATCTCGGCGTCCGACGGAGCGGTCCCGGCGGGAACCGGATCCTGCCAGATCAGGTCTTCCCCCGGCACTTCCGGCCCGAGATAGCGGATCTTCGGACCCATGTCGCGGTGGCACAGCTTGAACCATGCCCGCGCAAACGCATCGTCGAGCGCCGCCTGATCGTCGCGGAACCGCTCCGAAATCGCGCGGAACTCGGGATCGAACTTCAGCGCCATGTCCGCCGTCGTCATCATCGTCGGTACCTTCTTCGACGGATCGCGCGCGTCAGGGGCCATATCCTCGGGGTCAGGATTGACCGGCTGCCACTGGCGCGCGCCTGCCGGGCTCGTCACCATTTCGTAGTCGTATTTGAACAGCAGCCGGAAATAGTCGCTGCCCCATTGCGTGGGGTTCGGTGTCCACGCGCCTTCGATGCCCGATGTCGTGATATGGCCCTTGCCGATCTCTTCTGAATCGGTGAGCCAGCCGAGACCCTGCATGTGGATTGCTTCGGACTCGGGACTTTGTCCGAAAGTGTCCGCAGGCTTTGCGCCGTGCGCCTTGCCGAAGGCATGGCCACCAGCGGTCAGCGCGACGGTTTCCTCATGGTTCATCGCCATGCGCTCGAACGTCACCTTCATGTCGTGCGCCGATTGCAGCACGTCCATATTACCGCCACGCCCTTCGGGGTTGACGTAAATCAGGCCCATCTGGATGGCGGCGAGCGGGTTTTCGAGGTCCATCTGCTTATCGGGCTGAATGCGCGTCTCGACGCCCTGGTTCACCCACAGTTCCTCGGCACCCCAGTAGGTGTCGCGCTCAGGCTCGAAGACGTCGGCGCGGCCACCACCGAACCCGAACACCGGTCCGCCCATCGATTCGATGGCGACATTACCGGCCAGGATGAACAGGTCGGCCCAGCTGATCTGTGCGCCGTATTTCTGCTTAATCGGCCACAACAGGCGACGCGCCTTGTCGAGATTGCCATTGTCCGGCCACGAATTAAGTGGTGCGAAACGCTGCTGCCCGCTCGACGAGCCGCCGCGTCCGTCGGCGGTGCGATAGGTGCCTGCGGCGTGCCATGCCATGCGGATGAAGAACGGGCCGTAGTGCCCATAATCGGCTGGCCACCACGACTTGCTGTCGGTCATTAACGCAGTGAGATCGGCCTTCAGTGCGGCATAGTTGATGCTATTGAAGGCTTCGGCATAGTTGAAGTCCGCGCCCATCGGATTGGGTGAAGCGCCGTTCTGGTGCAAGATCTCGGTTGGCAGCGCGTCGGGCCACCAATCCTTGTTCTGGCGCCCAAGAAGCGAGCGCACCCTGATTTCACCCCCACCACGCATCGGGCATCCCTCACCGCGTTCCAAATCAGCCATGATCCATTCCTCTCGCAGGTTACTTCCTGTCGGAGTTTTTCAGTCCGAGCGGGTCATTTGTCCAGTCGATTAAAATGGATACAGTGATCGCTTTATCGTGTCACGAGCGCATGGTGGTCGTGATAGCGCCGGCAAGCGCTCGAAAATCGTCCGCCCGCGCACTGCCCGTGCGTAAAGCCATTGCAATGCGCCGTTCGGCCGCCGCGCACAGCGGTACTGCTTTGATCCGCCGACTACTCAGCAGCTCTGCATCGATCGCAAGTTGCGCGATAAAGGCCTCGCCCAGCTCGGTGAACCGCACCGACCACCGGGTCCGTTCGACGAGCATCACCCCGACGAGCCGCTCGAGCTCCGCAATCCCCGTAGACAAAGTCGATTGCCCAACACCAAGTGCCGTCGCCGCCTTCCCAAAATGGCGCTGGGCATCGAGTTCAACAAGGTAACGGAGTTGACGAAGCGAGGGGGTACGCCGACACAGGAGCAATCATGAAGACAGTTCAGAAACAATCGAAGCCCAAGAAAATGGCAAAGCCTAAACGCACAACGCTTGGCCTCGCCATGCCTAACCCTTCAGATATTGAAACGAAGCACATTGAGGACGAGGCCGAACCGTTCGGCTCCAATTTCGCATGAGCTACTTTATCCGCTCTGCTCGGGATGGGCCGAATCCCGCCTTCGTCAGTTATCGACTTTGAGCGAACGCGGAGGCTGTATGTTTACAATTCTGTTTGGGAAGCTGGCTGTTGGCAACGCGCAAGCGAACACACACGAGGAAGCGCTGATAAAGGCGCGGTCAATCGCAGCCAGTGACCAGCCGCCGACTATCAAGCATGACGGCGAAGCCTATACTTTGGAGGAATTTGAACGTCTTGTTGCAAGTGGTAGATGGTTGGATAAATTCTAGGGAATAAGCCCGATAGAGAGAGACCAGCAAGAGGAGAGAAAGCGATGGGGCAATATATGCAAATTTCAGCGGCGACGCTCCTGGCCGTGCTGATCGTGATCGTTATCCTGTCAAGTGTGGGCCTCAACACAGGGCTCGGTCGGGAATTGCTCGTCGTGCTGGCCGTTATCGCGATCTGGCGGTTTTGCTATGACGGCGTGCGGCGCCTGAGCCGACCGAAAATGACCGCGCCAGAGGATTGATTCACCCCGCACCGCCGCATTTGTTGTTGAAACCGGCCATTCCTCCCAACGCGCACTGGCTAGTCTCTGGTAAACACCGCACCGTTTCGTGGGGTTTCATCGACTTGCAGGCTGAAAACGTCGGGACGGGAATAATGGCCGACCACATCGAGATCGTAACGCGCGCCGATCAGCTCGGCCGTGTCGATTTCGGCGGTCAACAGGCCCGTCCCCTGCTCCAGAGGGCCGGCGAGCACATCGCCGAGCGGGCCAACGATCATACTGCCGCCGCCGATCAGCGGTCGATCAGCATCCCATCCTTCGACGGTGATTCCCAGCTCGGCCGGCGACGGCTGCACCTGGCAGCAGCTGATCACGAAGCAGCGCCCTTCATGGGCGATGTGCCTCATGGAACTGCGCCAGATATCCCGCTCGTCGACCGTTGGGGCACACCAAATCTCGACGCCCTTCGCATACATGGCGGTGCGGAACAGCGGCATGTGGTTTTCCCAGCAGATCGCCGCACCCAGCTTTCCCACAGCGCTGTCCACCACCGGCATTGTGGAGCCATCTCCCTGCGACCAAATCAAGCGTTCCGTGCCAGTCGGCATCAGCTTGCGATGTTTGGCGACGACCCCGCCTTCCGGTTCGATAAAAACAGCGGTGCAGAATAACGATGATCCCGCCCGCTCAATGATTCCGAGCACCAACGTCGCGCCTGTGCGGGTGCTGAGATCCGCCAGCGCCGCCAGTTCCGGCCCGTCGATATCGACCGCATTCTCATAATAGCGCGCAAACGCCTCCCGGCCTTCGGGCATGCGAAAGCCGAGCCGGGTGCCAAAAT
>JANLST010000067.1:0-5011 GCA_031362505.1 Sphingomonadales bacterium | reverse complement strand
TTCCGACCTTCAGGCGATGCGGACGACGGCGAAGAAAGATGGCAATCACTACGTCATCAACGGATCGAAAACCTATATCACCAACGGCCAGAATGCCGATTTGATCCTGGTCTGCGCAAAGACGGACACCGATGTGCAACCGGCATGGAAGGGCGTTTCGATCATCCTCGTCGAGGCGGATCGTGACGGTTTCAAGCGTGGGCGCAATCTTGACAAAATCGGGCAAGATGCAGCCGACACGTCCGAACTGTTCTTCGAGGACGTCCGCGTGCCGATGACCAATTGCCTCGGTGAAGAAGGCAAGGGCTTCATCTATCTGATGAGCGAATTGCCGCAGGAACGCTTGTCGATTGCCGTTTCAGCGCAGGCGTCGGCGCAAAAGGCGTTTGACGACACGGTTGAATTCACCCGCGATCGCAAGGCCTTCGGCAAGCCGATCCTCGATTTCCAGAACACCCGCTTCACGCTCGCCGATATCAAGGCAAAGCTTCAGGTCGGTTGGGCCCACCTTGACTGGGCACTCACGCGCCACTTGAAGCGCGAACTGACACCTGAGGAAGGCGCTGCCGCCAAGCTCTGGCATACCGAGTTGCAATGGGAAATCGTGGACAAGTGCCTCCAGCTTCACGGCGGGGCGGGGTATATGAACGAATATCCCATCGCCCGCGCCTGGCGATCCGCTCGCGTAACTCGCATTTTTGGTGGGACGAGTGAGATCATGAAGGAGTTGATCGGGCGAAAGTTATAGCGACAGCATGACAGTGATCCGTTGCAAATGGGCCGAAGGCGATGCGCTGATGAGTGCCTATCATGACGGTGAATGGGGTGTGCCGGTGCGCGACGGGCGGATGTTGTGGGAAATGCTCCAGCTCGAAGGTGCGCAGGCCGGTCTTTCGTGGCGGACGGTGCTTTATCGCCGCGAAGGCTATCGACGGGCCTTCGCCAATTTCGATCCGGAGATCGTGGCGCGGTTCGGCCCGGTGGATGTCGAGCGGCTAATGGGCGATCCCGGCATCATTCGCGCCCGCGCCAAGATCGAGGCCGTGATTGGCAATGCCCGGGCGTATCTGGCCGGGCTTGAGAGCGGTGAGGATTTCGCAGAATTCGTCTGGGGCTTTGTGGGCGGAGAACCGATCCGCAATGACGGCATGGCTGTTCCTGCCAGTACGCCCCTGTCGACCGAAATCTCGACGGCGCTCAAAAAGCGCGGCTACAAGTTCGTTGGGCCAGTGATCGCCTATGCGTGGATGCAGGCGGTTGGGCTGGTTGACGACCATGCCCCGGATTGCTTCTGCCGCGCCGCTGTTTAATAATTCTGGTCGGTATAGGCGGTAAAGAGAGTTCCCGCCTCGATATTGACGTGCTTGCCTTTGCCGAGCGGAACGCTGAGCACGCCATTGGTTACCGAGGCCCGGGCCGGTCGACCATTATCGAAGGTTGATCCTGAAAGCCGTATCCGGTCTTCGCCGACCGTCACATATTCCGCCGCAATCACCACGCTTCCAGCCTTGCCGAACCCGCCGGGCGCGTCCACTTCGCTGACATGGCCTTTGACAGCGGCTCCTGCGGGAATCACGATCACCCCGTTATAAGCAACGGCTTCCGCCACTTTCATATAGACGGGATCGTCCACCCGGGCGGCCTTTGAGGAAACGCCATAATCCATCCGCACCCTGACCGGTGTGTCCCTGGGCAGCTGGATTTGCGGCGCGGCGCGCTCATTTCCGTCCTTCTGGCCAAAAAGGGGCACTGCGAAGCCGACGGCAACCAACAGGGCGGGAAGGAGAAACTTGCGCATCGGGCTTAGCATGGAGCCTGTCTGGCTGGCCATCAAGGGACTATCGTACATGTGCCTGGTAAAAATGGCCGGTCGCTGTCAATAATCCTGGTCGCTATAGCAGATGAATTCGGTGCCCTGCTTGATGACCGCGCTCTTGCCAGTGATAACCCCGGCAACAGGCGCGACAAGGACGGCGGTGGCAATGGACAGGGTTCCTTGGCCTTTGCCGTTGTTGTTCTTGCCCCCGCGCAGGCGCAGATTGTTCTCGCCGATCTTTACTGAATCGCACGCTATTTCAAGCTTGCCCGCCCGCCCGAAAATGCCTCGGTGCCGCGCGTCCGAAACATGACCTGTGACCCTTGAGCCATCGGCGATGATGATGCGACCATTGTAGCGCACTGGATCGGAGACACGCAGATAGACTGTATCACCCACCTCGGCCGTCTTCGAAGTCAGGTCGCTTTCGGTGCGGACTCTGACTTCTGCGCCTTCAGGAAGTCGACCAGCGGCGCTGGCTATTGTTGCCGCTCCGGCAAGGGCAAAGGACGCCCTGATCAGGATTTTACGCATACAAACTCCATTCCTTCGAGGTGATTTAGAACCGCATCCGTCCGCGAACGGCGATCGTGCGGGGCTTGTCGGGGGCGAACTGGCGGGCGCCTTCGAGCAGCGGCGTGTCAGATCCGTAGGTGAAGGTCTGCTTGTCGAAGATGTTCCTGCCGATCAGCGAGATATCCCATTTGCCATTCTCCGGCCCGGCGATGAAAGTCAGGTTGACCTTGGCATTGGCGTTCTGGACCAGCGTCGGATCGAGATCCGAATCTCGGAACTGCTTGGATTGATAAACGAGGTCGCCAATCGTCGTCAGCTTGAACCCGCCCAGATTGAGCACATAGGTGGCCCCTAAACTGCCTGAGAACTTGGGCGTGTTTTCCGACGTGCGCCCTTTCAGATTGTTGCGGAACGCCTGGCTGCAATTCTGGATTGTCGCCAGTGGATTGGCAGTATCCGTGCGGAACTGGAAAAGCTGATCGACGGTGCAGGCGGCATTCGGGAAACTGTCATATTTGAACCGCACATAACCGCCCGACGCATTGAGCGTCAGCCCGTCAGTCAAGGCGAAGCGGCCATCGATTTCGACGCCAGTCGATGTCGCAGCGGCGGCGTTCTGGACGATGAACGAGGTTGAACCGGTGAACACCGCCGTCTGGATATTCTTGAACTTGGTCCGGAAGCCCGCGATGTTGAATGTCACGCGATTGTCGAGCAGCTTCAGTTTTGTGCCGACTTCGATACCGGTTGCCCGTTCGCCTTCAAACTCGGCTTCGGCGGGGTTGGCGCTCAGCGCAAAGCTGTTGAACCCGCCCGCCTTGAAGCCGGATGAGATTTTTGCATAGAGCAGGGTGTTGCGATTGGGCTCATACTGAAGGCCAGCCGAATAGGTCAGGCTGTTTTCCGTACGGCCCAGGATGAAGGCGTGTTCCGCACCTTCGCCGATTGCGCTAAATGGATCAGGCAGCCCGAAGGCAGCATAGGCAGCTGAATTTCCGACGACCGGATTACGCACGCGCGTCCCGAAATTGGTTGCAATGGCCGTCTGTGTTCCGGTCTTCTTTTCATAAGAATAGCGAAGTCCACCGGTAAAGCTGATCTGATCGGTGATCTTGTAGGTCGCTTCGCCGAACACCGCAGCAACCTTGTCCTTCTGATCAAGGACGAGGAAACGACCAAAATCAGTGTAGGCGAGCGGAGTGCCGTCGAGTGCTTTGACAAGACCGCTCAGGATGCAATTGCGGTTGGTCGGATTGTTGCCCGCTGCGGCGCAGCCTGCGTTGAGCAAGGTGTCAATCGCAAGCTCCTTGCCGGTCCCCCGCACATTGAACTCCGAATCGCCAGTCGCGACGAGCGTGTTACGCTGGAGGTAACCGCCAATGATGAATTGCAACGGTTTGGTCGCGTCGGACGCGTAACGGACTTCGAGGCTTTCCTGCTTGAACCGTTCGGAATCGTCGAAACGGACGACATCGACGGGTGAGAAGTCGGCGTCGAGCTGGCGGTCGAACTTGTATTGCGAATAGGCGCCGATGGCGGTCAGCGTTCCGCTGCCGATCTCGCGTGTCAGGTTTAGCGAGACTTCATTGGTCTTGCCGTTGAGATTGCCGCTTGAACCGATATCCAGCACCGGATTGATCGAGCCAATGGCAACGTTCTTGCGGCCGTCCGCTGGTGCGCCGAATGCGGCAAGGATCGGAGTGAGCGGCCCGCCGACGCGGATGCCGAATGGTTGGCCCTTTTGTTCGAAATCGCCGTGTTCGTAGCGCAGCGTAGCGGTTGTCCGCTCTCCCAGATCGGCCTCGATCGTCCCGCGAATGCCGAAATCATCGGCCTTGGGCGTCGACGTGCCGTAGAAGACGTTTCGCAGGAAGCCACGATCGGTGTGATCCTTGGTGGCCGCGATGCGAACCCGGACGCTGTCGCTCAACGGCCCCGAGATGAAACCGTCAAAATTGGATTGGCGCAATCCGTCGAACGTATAACCGCCGGCAACCTCGCCACTCCATTCCTTGGTCGGTCGCGCTGTCGTGATATTGAGTGCACCGCCAATCGTGTTCTTGCCGAACAAGGTTCCCTGTGGCCCGCGCAAGACTTCGACCCGCGCGAGATCGAGAAAGGCAAAGCGTGTTTGCACCCCGCGTCCGCGATAGACGCCATCGACAAAGGTTGAGACCGATTGTTCAAGCCCCGCATTATTGCCCGACTGGATGCCGCGAATATTGATCCGGTCACCGATGGGATCCTGCTGGATCTGAAGGTTGGGCACAAGGCCGGTCAATTCGCCAAGCTTGGCAATTCCGGTTTGCGCGATCTTGGCACCCGATACCGCCGATACCGAAGCCGGCACGTCCTGAAGGCTCTGTTCGCGCTTCTGCGCGGTGACGACGATTTCTTCCAGACCTCCACCTTCGGCTGCATCGTCTGCGGCGGGGGCTGTGTCGGCGGCGGGGGCTTCCTGAGCCCAGGCTGTTCCCGGCGCACCGATGACAAAAGCCAGGACGCTGGCGGAAAGGAGGCTGTTCAGGATGTTCTTGGTCTGGCGCATAAATTCCTCATGGCGGAAAAGCCCTGAGGAGCTCCCGCACGTTGATGTCAGCGAGCGGACGTATTGCGTTGCTCATATCGTCTTATGGAAAAAGGCTACCGATTGGATGCACAGGCGCGCGCGATATCTGC
>JANLST010000024.1:0-10050 GCA_031362505.1 Sphingomonadales bacterium | reverse complement strand
ACCAGGGTCAACGGGCGTACGTGGACCCCTCCCGAAAAGACCGGCTCAGTCCGAGGTGTCGAGGATATGATGTTCCAGATCGCCCGCATCGTCTTCCGATATCGTCCAGCCCCTGACAGAGGCGCCCGCGCGGTGAATCGCCTCACGATCTCCGCAAACTAGATAATGCCATTCCGGTAAAGGTTTGTTTTCGGCGCGCAACACATAGGCGCATGTTTCCGGAAGCCAGTCCATCGTCAGAAGCTTTGCCGGCGTCAGCCTGATGCATTCGGGCACATGGGCATGGCGGTGCTTATAGTCTGAACAGCGACCGCTGGCCCGATCCAGCAATCGGCAGGCGACATTGGTGGGATGCAGCTCCCCTGTGTCTTCATCTTCAAGTTTGTGGATGCAGCATTTGCCGCAACCATCGCACAGGGCCTCCCATTGCGCCCGATCCAGTCGGGCCAGTGGCACGTCCTCCCAAAACCGTCCGCTCATTTGACCCAGCGGCCAAGTTCGCGCGCAATTTCATCAGGTGAGCCGCTTTCGGGAATGAACGCAATCGGATCGCCATCCGGGCCGTACAACGCTGTCGCCCGGCTGTGATCAACGAGGTAGGTGCCCGGCGTCACTCCGGGGGACTTCTGGTAGTAAACCCCATAGGATTTCGCCACATCTGCAATGGCCGCCGGCGATCCCGTGAGACCGATGAGGCGCGGGTGAAAGGCATTTGTGAACGATGCCAGCGCAACCGGTGAATCGCGTTCAGGATCGACCGTGATGAAAAGTGGTTGGGTCTTGGCTGCGCGTGCGGGATCGTCCCTTTCAAATGCCTTGAGCCCAAGCATCAATTTCTGGACATCAACTGGGCAGACATCGGGGCAAAACGTATATCCAAAATAGATGAGCCGGTATTTGCCCTTGAAATCAGTATCGCGAACAGTCTTTCCGTCTTCGCCAACCAACGTGAACGGGCCGCCCATCCGAGCGCCCTCCAACGGCGCTTTTTCGGTTTGGCCCTGGCCACAGGCAGCAAGCAAGAACAATAGTAGGAGAAAATGCAGCTTGTTCATCATCACGCCAGCCTTGCTTTGTTATCGCGCTCTGCGCAAGAAGCAGGGCAAAGGCAACAGGGCATGATAATGACAAGATCCTTCAAGACGCTGGCGCTTATTGGCCTGCTGACTCCCGGAATCGCATTCGCCCAATTTTCGGACAGCTACAATTTCCTGAAGGCCGTGCGAGATCGCGATGGCGCCAAGACGACCGAGATCATCTCCAAACCGGGAAATGTGATCATCGATACGCGCGATCAATCCAACGGAGAGACTGCGCTTCACATCGTCACGCGAGAACGTGACGCTGTGTGGATGCGCTTTCTGCTCGCGCGGGCCGCCAAGACTGACATGCGCGACAAGCAGGGCAACACCCCGCTGATGGTCGCCGCGCAGATCGGTTTTCTTGAAGGTGTCCAGTTGCTCATTAGCCACAAGGCCAGCGTTGATCTGGCGAACGGATCGGGGGAAACGCCCTTGATTCGCGCCGTCCAGAACCGCGACACAGCGATTGTCCAGCTTTTGATGACCAGTGGCGCTAACCCCAACAAGGCCGACACCGGCGCGGGGCTCTCCGCGCGTGACTATGCTTTGCGAGATCGACGATCGGCAGCCATTCTCAAGATTATCGAGACAACGAAGCCAACTGTGGTGGCGCCAAAGGCGGCGGGGCCCAACTAGTACGCATTCTCGTCTTCTTCCTCGATCGAGATGAGAAGACGGCGGGCCGCGCGTCGCGCAAAACGGAGAGTTTCGACCTTGCGACGGGCCGGTGCCAGCATCGTGCTCTGAGCCTCTCGAAGGATCGCGGCATCATAGCGATCCGCAACAATCAGACCGGTCCGTTCGGGCAACAGTGCTGGTCGATCCAGCAAAGATGTATCAAAACCCTGCGGCACAGCCCAAAAGAAACGGTCGCAATAGTCCAGATATTCGGGCCATTTTGCATCCCCCAACAGGTCCGTCTTCGAAACCTTGATTTCGACAATCGTGACCAACCCTTTGGGCGAAAGCGCAAACAGGTCAACCCGCCGGCCGTTGCCTAGTGGAACTTCGGCGATACTCAACAAGTCATGCCGAAGAAAGAGACGAGAAACGCCGCGCGCGACGTCCCCTGACACCAGCTTTTCTGCCAAGGCCTGAGCAGCAATATCCATTATTCCAGCTATAGAACAGGCCAAGAACAATGGCGAGAGGCTATCGGGAAATCAGCGATAGAAAACGTGATTCCCGATTGTCGCGATCCGGTTCAGGCGCCAACCCGGAGAGACGCGGCGGGCGTGAAAATACAAAGCATTATCCACGCTTGAATCCCACATGTCGTTACTTGCGATTTTGGCGATGGCGACAGCTTCACGCCAACTCCGGCTATTGCGTGCAATTTGTGGGAAGCCGTTTCCCCGGACAAAGGAAAACTGGCTGCGCTGGAAGACAACGCCGCAAACCGATGCAGGAAAACGACCCGAACGGAAGCGGTTCATAATCACCTTGGCGACAGCAAGCTGTCCGTCCAAAGGTTCGCCTTTCGCTTCAAAATAGATAGCGCCTGCAAGGCATTCCTCTTCCCGATCGATGGTTTCGGTGCCCAAGTTCATAGCGACAAGCTGCGAAAGCGACCGCGCGGCACCGGTATCGTCCAAACGATCATCGGCCACGACAGGCACTTCAGGAATGATTGTGTAGTCGACGGGCGTTTCGCCCTCATTCTCGGCAGCCTCATAGACTGCACGGGGAAGCAGCGAGCTCTTCTCGGCTTCCGCAATATCAGCCGCCCCGAAAGCCGAGGCAGCGCCAGAACCACTCAATGCGGTTACGGCAAACAACGATAGCGCCGCACAAATGGCGGTCCGCTTGGCCTTACTCATATTAACACTTGCTTGTGCAGTGAACGGATCAGTCGAAAACCTCAAAACTCGGTTCTCGTGATTGTTCCCTGTCTACGTCCCTGTCCAAAGCCCTACAACATTTTGGGTGACAACAAGGCTGCGCGCCTAAATATGGTGCATCGGTTGATTGTGCAGCGCAACAAAGTCAAGCAATATTCAGTCGGTGCACGATGAAACGTTCTGCATTCGGGACGTCCAGTTCAATTAACCATAAGTCTGGATCTCGGGCCTTCCTTCGCGCGTAGTAATCAGATATTTCGCCTTTGTTTTCAAGGCCCTGCGTATCATTTCGGGTCCATAGATAGTGCCCGGATGGATCAAGATGTCTTTCGTAAAGTCCAAAAAAATGCCCCTTTTCAAGGAGCTGGATCAATACGGCGCCAGATGTTGGATCGCCCTTGAAGACTATTGCAGCAAAGCCCCCGTCCTGGTCCACAAAACGTAAAAACGCGCTGACCATCATGCCACTGGTCAAACGCGCATCGCTCATCCCGCGTTATCCTGATAGCCGCAAACCTGGACGGCAGCGCACAGCGTCAGGCGCGCGCGGCAACGGCCTACAGACCCCGATCCGATTGAAAAACTCTCGCCCTCAGGCGGCATAACGCTCTTCTTGGCCGGCAAACAACGCAAGAACGGCATCGTCCGATCCGGCGCCGCGCAGCTTGGCTACAAAATCGGCGTCGCGTAGCCAGCGACTGACCTGCGCAAGCGCCTTTAGATGTTCCGCGCCAGCATCAGGCGGCGAAAGCAAGCAGAAAACCAGATCAACCGGTGCATCGTCAATCGCTTCGAAATCGATTGGCTGTTCCATCCTGGCAAACATGGCCACAATACCCGTGAGTCCGTCGATCTTGCCGTGTGGAATTGCGACGCCTTTTCCAAACCCTGTTGACCCGAGCCGTTCCCGTTCGGTCAGCCGCTCTGCGACGTCGTGCGCATTCAAGCCATATTCTCGCTCACCCAGTTGCGCGAAATGCTGAAGAAGTGCCTTTTTCGAGGTAATGTGTAGTGAAGACGCAACGGCGCCTGCACTCATCATATCGCCGAGCAAACCCATAGACTTTCCTAATTTTTACGTTTTACCGGTCGGCGAAAACTATTCTGTGCGCTGAGGTTCGACCCAGCCTATCGTGCCATCGCCACGCCGATAGACCATGTTCAATACGCCGCTTCCACTATTCTTGAAGAGCAGCGCGTTTGTATTTCGCAAATCGAGCATCATGACTGCATCGGACACTGTCGCGTCTGGTACGTCGACACGCGTTTCAGCAACAATCAGGGGGGAATCTCCAACTTCCTCTGCGTCATCCGCGGCGTTGAACACGGTGTAGCCGGCATTTGTTTCCAGCACCTGCAGGCCGTCTAGGCCCCCGCCATTTCGATCCTTGAGCCGATGCTTGTAACGGCGCAGTTGGTTTTCTACCTTGTCTGCGGCAAGATCAAAGGCATGCCGTGCATCCTGTGCCTGGGACGAACCCTTGAGCACAACGCCGTGCATTACATGTGCGACGATGTCGCACACAAAGCCATGGTCATGGGGGCCTTTCCCGAACGTCACTTGTGCCGACAATGCCCGTGCAAAATATTTGTCAGCAATTGCCTGCAACCTATCGGTCACATGGCCGCGCAGCGCATCACCAGTATCGACCTGATGCCCTGAAACGCGAATATCCATTGTTGACCTCCAATCAAAGCGGGGCGCTCTAGGCGCGCGACGCGTCGTCGTCAATTGCTGCGGGCTCGAAGGACTTTTCTTCTGCCAATGGCCCATCGAGCCACAATGGGTTGGTCAGTTTTGAAAGGAATGCACGATGACGCGCCTGCTCTGCGGGGGTCGCCTGATGCGCCCGCGCGGGCCTAAACGCCGGTCTGGGTGCTACGATGGCAATGCCGCTCCCACTGGTCCGCTCTCCGCTCGAACGCTCCTCGGCGAGCGTATCCGCCAATGAAAGGCCAATCTGACGGCCACCCGTGAGTTCAATGTAAATCTGAGCCAGGAGTTGCGCATCAAGCAGCGCCCCGTGTTTGATCCGTTGACTGCGATCAATGCCATATCGAGTGCACAGCGCGTCGAGACTGAGCTTGGCGCCCGGATGGCGTTTCCGTGCAAGATCGAGCGTGTCAATCATCCGCGAATCCGGAATGTTGAGCCGTCCACAATTTCCAAGCTCATGGTTCATGAAAGAAAAATCGAAGCGCGCATTGTGCGCCACCAGCGGAGAGTCGCCCAGAAAATCGAGCAGATCTTCAACCCTGTCCTCGAAAAGCGGCTTGTTGGACAGAAACGAATCCGAAAGGCCGTGCACTTCTTGAGCCGCAGGATCCATCGGCCGCTCCGGATTGAAATAGGAATGGAAGCTCATGCCGGTTTCAACGCGATTGACCAGTTCCACGCACCCTATTTCGACCATCCGGTCGCCATTCGCCGGGCTCAACCCCGTGGTTTCGGTATCAAAAACAATCTCGCGCATTCTGCGTATGTTATCCGCTTCTTTTGGCGCGGAGGCAAGTGACAAGGCGGCGCAATTGTGCTTCTGTCTCGTTCCGCAGACATCCCGTCTCGATTACGAAATGGGCGCGGCGCCGTTTTTCGGAATCCCGCATTTGGAGCTTAATGATCCTGCGGAATTTAGCGCTCGTCATTCCCGGTCGAGCCATTACCCGCTCGCGCTGCATCCAGGCGGGCGCAGAAACGACGACGATGACATCGACCGATTTCCAACCCTTTTTTTCGAACAGCAACGGAATATCGAGCACGACCAAAGGACGTGAGCGATTCTTGCACAACCATTGCCGTCGCATCCTTGCGACAGCCGGATGGACGATCCGTTCAAGCGCCAATAGCGCCTCGGGTTTGCCGAACACCGCTGCACCAAGTTTCTGGCGATCAACTCCCTCGGTCGTCGTCGACCCCGGAAAACGAGCCTCAATGGCCGGCAACAACGAACCCTTGGGTCCTTGCAAGAAGTGTACTGCGGCATCGGCATCGAAAACGGGCACACCTTCGCGCCGGAACATATCTGAAACGGCTGATTTCCCCATGCCGATCGACCCGGTGAGACCTATCGTAATCATTGGATGAGCAATGCCCGCAACGCGTCATCATACCCTTCTGGCGGAGCAACGTCGAAGAAGAGTTCGAACGCCAATGCAGCCTGTGCAACCAGCATTTCGAGTCCATCGACCGTTTCCAGCCCGCGTGCGCGGGCCGCTTTCAGCAGGCCGGTTTCAAGCGGAGCATAGACAATGTCATAGACTATCGCGGTTTCTGGAAGAGGCTCCAGGTCAAGTGCGAGCGCAGGCCGTCCTTTCATTCCGAGCGGACTCGCATTGACGAGCAGTGCTGCTTGAGGGAGTCGTGCCCCAAGCGGCCTAACGTCCCCTTTGAGATCAAAGCGCGCCAAAAGCGCAGCAGCTTTCAACCCATTGCGGGCCAGAATTGTGACGGGGCCGCAACCGACCTGTGCCAGGGCAAACAGGATTGCCTGTGCCGCACCGCCACTTCCGATCACCGCAATGGGCGCGCCTTCAAGCGGTACATCGAGAATAGGTCCAAGAAAGCCGGCTGCATCGGTGTTGGTCCCGAACATCTTTCCATCTGGTCCGTGGGCCACTGTATTGATCGCCCCGATCGTGTCACGGACGCATCCGGGGTCAGATACGTGATCAAGGGCTGCGATCTTGTGGGGGATTGTGATATTGCAACCGCGCCAGTCCGGGTCATCGCGGCGGCGCGAAAAATAGGCATCCAGCCCGTCCGAAAGAACATGGTGCGCGCGGTAAGTGGCCTCAACTCCGAGCTTTTCCAGCCAAAAATTGTGAATCAGCGGAGATTTTGAATGACTGACCGGATCACCGATCACTTCTGCGTAGGGCGTGGTCATGACGCCAAAACCCCTTGTGTTCTCAGATAATCGAGCAAAGGCAACAGCGGTAAGCCGATGATGGCAAAATGGCTGCCATCGATGCTCGAGAATAGCTGCGCGCCCCTTGCTTCGATCTTGTAACCGCCCACACAACCAAGCAGTCCGTCGCCTTCCAATTCAACATAGTCTTCAATGAATGTATCGGAAAGTGAACGCATTCTCAAAACGACCTTCTCAACGTGGCGCCAAACGATCTTGCGGCCCCGGGCGATGGCGATCGCACTGAAGAGCGTATGACGATTTCCGGACAGTATACGAAGCTGCTCCACGAGGGCCGATCGATCAACGGGTTTGTCAAACAATGTCCCATTGTCCAGAGCCAGGATCTGGTCGCAGCCAATGACGATGTCATCCGGGCGCCTGCCGGAGACTTCAAGCGCCTTGGCTTCCGCCAGTGCCTCTGCGAGTTCAGCCGGCCCCAGTCCTTTGGCCCGAAGGCTGCGCCGGGCCGCATCTTCATCGATATCTGGCGTCAAAGCTTCATGCGGAACCCCGGCACTGGCAAGCACCATGCGGCGTCCGGCGCTCTGTGATGCGAGCACCAACATTATACAGCGTCGCCAGCATGGCGCTCATTGTAAAGATTGATGATCGCGGCGGCCGCTTCCTCGATCGAGCGACGGGTAACATCGATGACAGGCCAGCCATTGTCCGAAAACATCCGCCGTGCAAAGGCCAGCTCACGCTGGACGGCTTCCTGATCAACATAGTCGGTGTCGGGCATCTGGTTCAGTGACAAGAGTCGGTTGCGCCGGATTTGGACGAGTCGATCGGCGCTCGTCACGAGTCCAACGACCAGCGGGTGCCGCAACGTAAACAGGCACTCTGGCGGAGGCGATTCGATCACGATCGGAATATTGGCGGTTTTGTATCCCCGATTGGCGAGATAGATTGATGTCGGCGTTTTGGAGCTTCTTGAAACACCCGCCAGCAAAATATCTGCCTCTTCCCAATTCTCTTGTCCCACGCCGTCATCGTGCGCGATTGTGAACTGGATCGCTTCGACCCGCGCGAAATATGCGGCGTCGAGCATATGCTGACCGCCGGGCCGCGCCTTTGCTGTCTGGCCGAGCATTTGCGAAAGTGCATGGACGACCGGATCAATCGCCGCGACCATCGGCAAGCCCAGCGCGCGACATTTGGCTTCAAGCGTCCGGCGGACATCAGCATTCACCATCGTGTAAAGGATAAGCCCTGGATTTTGGGCTATATCACTCATAATCCGGGTTAAATGGCCTTCGGAACGAACCATCGGCCAGAAATGCTTGATCGTTTCAACAGAATCGAATTGAGCCAACGCAGCCTTTGCTACCGTCTCCAGCGTCTCGCCGGTTGAATCCGAAACAAGATGAAGATGGAGGCGATTCACGCGGACAAGGAGTGTGTGGACAACATTGGGGACAGCGCTAGCCCAAAAGCCTGCGTGAATCCAAGTCTGCGATTCAACCCCAGCATGCAAAACTTCGTCCACAGGACTTTCAACAGCCCCAGGATTCCATCCCCGCCCTGTGGATAGCTGGGACAGCTTTCGCGACTCGCGACAAAATCCTTCCAATTGATTGGTACAGACTGTTGGCAATTCGCGGGACAGCGCATAAACCCGGAAAAACAAGCGCCTACTAACAACTACAACAATTCTTAATATAGAAATGATTCAGTAAGAATGGCTGACACGAGTGCGAAACCTTTGCTGGCAGCCTTATACGGAAAGAAGCAGGAAAAGCCTCCTGTCTGGCTTATGCGTCAGGCTGGACGCTATCTGCCGGAATATCGCGCGCTTAGAGCAAAAAAGGGCGGGTTTCTCGAACTTGTCAATGATCCCGTTGCGGCGGCTGAGATCACGCTTCAGCCAATCCGGCGCTTTGGATTTGATGGTGCGATCCTGTTTTCCGATATACTCGTCATTCCACATGCCCTTGGCCAGGATCTCTGGTTTGAGGAGGGAGAAGGCCCGCGGCTTGCACCGAGACTGTTCGATCATGCCCTGGATTGCCTTCACAGCGCCCCGGAGCGATTGCTACCGGTCTATGAGACGGTAAAACAGGTCAGCGGGGCACTCGACCCATCAACCACCTTTCTCGGCTTTGCAGGGAGCCCATGGACCGTCGCAACATACATGATCGCCGGACAAGGCAGCCGGGAGCAAGCCGAAGCTCGGCGCTATGCCTATCGCGACCCAGAAGCCTTTCGCGCGATCATTGACGCAATCGTAACGCTGACAGTTGAATATCTTGATGGACAAATCTCGGCAGGCGTCGAAGCGGTTCAATTGTTTGACAGCTGGGCCGGAAGCTTGAGCCCGGCGCAGTTCGAGCAATGGGTGATCGCTCCCAACGCGGAAATCGTCGCACGATTGAAAGCACGGCATCCCGGAACACCCATTATAGGTTTTCCCAAGGGTGCTGGTGGGAAGCTTCCCGCCTATGCGCGAGAGACTGGCGTCGATGCGCTGGGCCTCGATGAAACGGTCGATCCATTCTGGGCAGATGCGAATATCCCGCCTTTGCTCCCGATTCAGGGCAATCTTGATCCGCTGGCGCTGATTGCTGGGGGTCAAGCACTCGATACTGCGATAGACCGCATCATCAGTGCGTTTCCGGAGCGCCCCCATATCTTCAACCTGGGTCACGGTATTTTGCCCGACACACCGATCGCACATGTTGAAGCCTTGCTCAAAAAGGTCCGTGGATGATCGGTTTTCTCGGCAGTGCCTATCTTTGGGTGAAGGCTGCACATATCATTTTTGTGATCTTCTGGATGGCTGGGCTGTTCATGCTCCCGCGATTTCTCGCCTATCATCAGGAAGCGGAATCGAGGTCACCTGAAAATGCAATCTGGATTGAGCGCGAGGAGCGGTTGATCCGAATTATCATGAACCCGTCGATGGTCATTGTATGGTTTCTGGGCCTTGCACTTGCGCTTGATACAGGGGCGTTTGGGCAATTCTGGTTTCAACTGAAACTTGCGTTTGTCGTTGGGCTTTCCGGCTATCATGGATGGATGGTTAGCTATAGTCGCAAGCTTGCGGGAGGAACACGAACTCTCAGTGGAAAGACATTGCGTTTGTTGAACGAAGTGCCGGGGATAGCGGCGGCTGTCATCGTCATCCTGGTCATCGTGAGGCCGTTCTGATCGCGACGACGAGGATTTCATCGGCCAGTTTCGTGGAATGCAATTTGGCTGCGTTACCTTGACTTC
>JANLST010000457.1:0-1671 GCA_031362505.1 Sphingomonadales bacterium | reverse complement strand
AAAAAGGCAAGCGCAAGGAGCCGCACTTCGACCGTCACATGTGTATAGTTTTCGTCATAAACCAGCGTCGCCAGCGGGTCTGCCCAAAGCGCAACCGCGCCGAGATAGGCTCCGGTTGTCAGCGCGATCAGTGCGCGTGTTCGTGTAACGGCACGTTGCAGCCCCGGCATGCCGGATTCGGCAAGGGCACGCGTTGCCCTGGGTTTGTCCGTCGAATCGATCGCGGAGACGATGCTCATTGCCGGGTTGGTCAACGTTCGCGCGGCAGTAAAAATTCCCGCCGCGACCGGCCCGACCAGCATCCCGATCAAGATCACAATCGTCGCGCTGCTATAAACCGAATAAGGCAAATTCGCCGACGCGAGCCAGCCAGCCTCGCTCCGGTGATCACGGATGATCCGTCCCATGACCGCGCGCAAAACGCGGACCGGCCGCAGGACACACAATGCAAGAACGGTCACGCTCAGGCCGGCGGCCGCCCACGTAAATGCGCCTGCGCTGGCATCGGAACTGAAGCGCGTTGCGACAATTGCAGAACCTGTAAGAACACAGAAATAGGCCAGGGCCAATGCTGCGACAAGATCGGCACGATCGATCTTGAACAACCAACGGCGCGTAAATTCTGCTGCAAGCATGCCCGGCGTAACAATCGCTGAAAGAAAAAGCGGTGTGACCAGCCAGCGCAAAGCTGGAAAGACCGGTGCCATCAGGAAAACCAGCACTCCAGCAACTGCAAGCAGAGCAGACACCGTCAGCGCTCCTGCTGTCGCAATCCACCACCAGGCCGAGTTCTCGACATGCATTGCAGCAGATGCTGGCTCTGCGTGATGAACCGTCAAATACGGCAGCACGATAGCCGAGCGATGAAACCCAGCGACAAAATAGTGCAAGCCGATCATCATCCCGATCGCGCCAAATTGCTCGACCGGAAGGGCGCGCCCAAGAATTGCCAGCGCAATGACATTCGCCAAGCCGGAAACACCTTGATCGACCATCGAATAGAGTCGGGCCATCGCAAGATGGCCGATCCGATTTTCCAGTCGCGCAAGACTATGCGGCGGACGCTCCAGACACGCAGCCGAGTTTTGCACCTGCCCCGATTGAAGCAGCGATTGTGTCACCAAATGCTCCTTTTCAGGCGGCCGGGATTATTCGGTCGCGTAATATTCCTTCATGTCGGCATAATAGTCGGACGCGTCGCCATAGCCTGAGCGCGCCTGGTTCTTCAGATCGACCATTGTCATTGCGACGCCAACAACGGTCCCGCCAACGGACCGGACCTGATGCAGCGCAGCCCGAATGGCCTTGACCGGCGTCTGGCGCCAGCGGGCCAGCATCGCGAGCGCATCGAGATGGCCAAGCAGCACGCGCGTGTCGTCAACAGCCAGCACCGGAGCCGTGTCGACCACAATCACGTCGAAGGATCGGCGGAGGTCCTGCATCAACTGCTCGAATGCAGGCCCGCTGAAGGGGCTCGCGGCAAGATGGGCGTTAGGTGCCGCCGGGACGAGCGTGGCGCCGGTTCCGTCGACGATCAGCACATCTTTCAATGTGGCCGAGCCTTCGACAACCTCGACCCACCCTTTGGCGGCGTCCGGTGCAAGAGCTTGGGTGATGGACCGCCGCCGCAAATCGGCGTCCATGATTGCGACGCTCTTTCCTGAAAGCGCG
>JANLST010000429.1:0-9580 GCA_031362505.1 Sphingomonadales bacterium | reverse complement strand
GGCATCGATCCACTTTTGCGAGCGCGTCGGACTCGACTATGTCTCGGCATCGCCATATCGTGTGCCGATCGCACGTCTGGCAGCAGCACAGGCGGCATTGAAGCGGGGATAGCGATGAAAGCCTGGCATCGGATTGGACTGGCAATGCTTGCAGGAATTGTGCTTGGCGCCGGCGGCGCCTGGTACCGGATCCAGGCAGGCTTTAACGACGGACGGCTTGCCAATGGTCCTTGGACGACGGCGCTCAACTATGGAACGAGTGGGGCGGACAGTGTCACACGAGCATCAGTTGCCTTGCGCGGCATTCTTGCGCTGCCGTCTACCGAAACCGTATACTGGAATGCGGCGACTGATAGCGAAGGCAAGCTGCTCGACGGCAGTTGCACCTATTCGATGACCGGCAAGGCTCTTGATGCGCGGTGGTGGAGCGTGACCTATTACGACAAGAAGGGATTTCTCGTCGCCAATCCGGCTAACATCTGGTCATTCAGCGGGGCCTCTGTGCCGCCCGCTGAACTGGATGGCTGGCGCGTGACGATTGCCCCTGAAAAGGCGGAAGGGCATTGGCTCCCGAGTGCAAAAGGGCAGGAGTTCGAACTGACTTTGCGGATGTACAACCCGGGGAAAGCCTTTCGCGCTGCGCCAGACAAGGCAGAATTGCCAAGACTGAAGAAGGAACGTTGCGCATGACCCGCTGGATCGTTCCGCTTCTGGTTTTCGTCGGCACCGCAGTTGCAGCCTGGCATGCGACGCTGACAATAACCACGTTCGGTCTGATGGAGGGCGCCATTCGCCGGATTTCGGCAAAGACCGCACTGAATACGATGGCCTATGGCAATCTGGCATCGCCCGCCAATCAGCCGATCGTGCGGCCTAGCCCGGACCTCGCTTATTCCACCTGTCCGTTCAATCTTTCGACGGGGCCATTGCTGATCAATGTCGTTCCGGTTGCTGGACGGTACAGCTCGCTTAGCGTCTTCGATGGCCGGACTGACGTGGTCTTTGTCCGCAATGATGTCCAGGCGGGCGGCAAACCGTACAAGGTCGTCATTGCCCTAGCGGAACAAAGGGTTCCAACGGGTGTGGAGACGGTGCGCGTGAAATATAGCCGGGGTATTGCCCTTGTTCGCCTGTTGCTAGCTGATCCTGGCGAGATCGCGCAGCTCGATGCCGTAAGACGACAATCGAACTGCGCGTCGATCCGGAGTTAGATCTTACCGTTGATAAAGGTGTCGCTGATCGAGCAGGCCGCTGGCCCAAGGATCACCACGAATAGCACTGGCAGGATGAAAAGGATCAGTGGCACAGTCATGATCGCTGGCAAACGCGCAGCCTTTTCTTCCGCGCGCATCATGCGTTCGTTGCGGAACTCGGCGGAGAGCACACGCAATGCCGAGGCAAGCGGTGTACCGTATTTTTCGGTCTGGATCATGGTCGTGACCACACCCCGCACAGCGTCAAGTGCGACGCGTTGTGACAGGTTTTCAAAGGCCATGCGTCGCTCTGTCAGAAAGCCGAGCTCGATCGCGGTCAAGGCGAATTCATCGCCCAGTTCGGGATAGGCCTTGCCCAGTTCGCGGGCGACGCGGTGAAACGCAGCATCGACCGTGAGGCCAGCTTCGGCGCAGATGACGAGCAGATCGAGCGCATCTGGCAATCCCTTGCGGATCGCATCTGAACGCTTCTTGATCTTGTTCGAGACGAACATATCCGGAGCCTTGTAGCTGCCGATCAGCGCGCCAGCGATCAGGAAGAACTTCTTCATCGCGGACCAATCCGCTTTCCAGCCAAAGCCATAGACGGCGATCGCAACGCCGCCGCCAATCACAATAGGAAGGAACATGCGCCCGAAGATAACGGCCACTGCGGCATCCTTGGAGCGAATACCGGCCTGGACAAGTTTGAGTTGCGCGGCCTTGAGCTGGGTATCTTGCAGGACCCGCAGCGACGAGAGGAACGACCGCATCCGATCCGTGGTTTCGTTCTTCTGCGTCAGCTTTGCGCGACGTTTGCCGCTCGAAACAATAATACCAGCCTTCAATTGCTCGCGACGCTCGTTGAGTGCCTTGACGCGACCGGCCATCGGGTCGCGCACCGTTGTCGCCGTATAGAGCGCAAAGATGACGGCCATTGTCGCCACTGCCGACAATATTGTCGCGACCCAGAGGACGTCGACTCCCAGCAATGTTGGCCCACCCGTTTGCATCTCTCAGTCTTTCCTTTGCCTTGGCGCGTCAGATTTCGAAGCTGATCATTTTGGACATGATGAATGCACCTATGCTCATCCAAACCATGCCGCCCATACCTGCGACCATCAGTCGCTGGTCTTGGAAAAAGTGCATCATATACGGAGGGTTCACGTACATGATCAGGCCAAACACCATGAATGGCAGCACACCGATGATATAGGCTGAGGCCTTGGATTCGGATGACATGGCCCGGATCTTGAGTTTCATCTGCGCACGTTTTCGTAGCACTTCAGCCAGATTTGAAAGGGTCTCAGCCAAGTTGCCGCCGGTTTCGCGCTGAATAGCGAGTGTGATGCAGAAGAACTGGAATTCGGCCGTGCCAATGCGATCGGCAGCTTCCTCGAGCGCCATATCCATCGTCTTGCCGATCCTGATACGATCCACCACGCCACGGAATTCCAAGCCGACCGGATCCGGCACTTCACTGGCAACGATGCCCAGCGTTTCGGAAATTGGAAGACCTGACCGTAGCCCGCGAACCATGAGTTCGATCGCATCTGGAAACCGCGTGTTGAATTTGTCGATCCGCTTCTTGATCTGTTTGCCGACGATCATATGCGGGAGAAAGAGCCCGAACGCCGAACCCGCAAGCAGCCCGAGATAGATGGGGGCGCCTTTGATCAGACAAAGGGTGACGATAACCAGCATGATACCGATGCACGTCATCGAATATTTGCCCAGGGACCATTTCTTGCCGGTCTGTTCCAGGCGCTTGGCAAGAAGGGCGGGATTGGGAATGTATTTGCTGGCAATACCATCTGCCCGCGACGCCCGATTGGCGGTGATCTTGCGCAGCTGCGATTCTACCGTGTACGATGGCGTGTCGCTATGCCGGGCCTTCACGCCGTCGATACGACGCAATTGCGCCTTGCCGACCGATGGTCCGGCAAAAGCAATGCCGAGCATGATCAGGGTCATGATTGCCCCGGCGGCTATAACGATCCATTGCATTGGCGGCATAGTTCGAACCAATCCTAATCGGTCAAAATGACCTGCAAACTTAAGCGTCCTGCTCGACCGGTGCCTTCTTTCCAGGAAGCATCGATTTGAGGCCCGCTATTTTGCTGGCAAGCGAAGTCGAGCCGCCAGCCTTGAGCGAAACCGAGGAGACAGCTTCGTCTCCTCCATCGGCCGTCAACAAAAGCCGCGCACCAATCGCCTGAAGTTCCAGCCCGACCTTGGAGGTTTTACCAACTTCGGCCACCGGTTTGCCGAGCTTTGCAGCCTGGCAAACGACTTTCACATCGTAGGGGATCGAGAAATCAATCTTGCGTTCGATCGAGGACTCAAAATCCTTTTTCGAAATTTCGGATGTCCCGTTCGGACCGACGCGGTTGGCAGCGACAAGTACGTTTGCATGAGGTGCATTGGACTTGAGCCACGAAAGAATGCGGATTGTATCCCGCGCACCAACCAGCGTCAGTTCGGCAACTACAACCACAGACTGGATTTCAGTCATGAGATGTGGATGCTGGACAAGCATCTGACGCGGCAGATCGATCACGGTGCATTCGAAAGCGGAACGCATCTCTTCCTGCAACTGATAGAAAGCCCCGCCGTCGCTCAGCATCGGCTGGCTCATCGGCGCCTCGGCCGAGAGAACCGACAGCTTGTCGTTGGCACGCACCATCGCACGCTCGATGAACAGTCCATCGATGCGGCTCGGATTTTCGATTGCATCGGTCAGTCCGCGGCCGGGCTCAAGATCAAGCGACAATGCGCCAGTGCCGAAATGGACATCAAGATCAAGCAATGCCGTCGAACGTTTGTTACTATCGCTGAATAGCCATGCGAGCGACGCTGCAATGGTCGATGCCCCGACGCCGCCCCGCGCGCCGACAATGGCAGCGGTCATATGTGGCCGGTCAGCCGCGACTTCATTGTGCTTGGGGCCGTTGAGCACGGCCTGGGCGTGGGTGAACGCTTCGCGCAACTGGTCGGCGCTGAAAGGCTTCAGCAAATAATCCTGAATGCCGCTGGCGACGAGGTCACGATAAAGGCGCACATCATTGACTTCGCCTGTCGCGATCACGACCGTTCCTGGCTCGCAGACTTCGGCCAACGCGTTGATGTCGTTCAGCGGATCGCCCGATTCCGAGAGATCGACGAACAGGATGTTCGGGCTTGCCGAAACAGAGAGCGACTGAACCGCATTACGCAGTCCGCCCTTGTTGATCTTTTCGATTGGCCAGCCGAGTTCGACACAGACAGGACGGATTGTATCCGCCGTCGCATCGTCACAGACATAGGCCGCAATCGGATCGCGTGTTGTCGCACCGGGGCGACTAGGAGACCAGGGCGCGTTCATTTAATTGCTCCTCGAACTTTCTGATTTCAACTCTTTGGCTCCTGTGGGCGCCTTGTCACGATAGGACTTGATCGCCTTGGCGGCGGTCGAGGCATCGTTTGCACCAGTTGCGCGCTGCCCGTAGATCAGGTCTTCCGGGTTCGCGACCATGGCCGCCAGATTCGCATTCACGCTGCAGCCGAAGTTCGACATTGTGTTCGAATTCATATCATTGCCGCCCTTGTCGCTCCAATCAGGACAATTGGGCACATTCGCCGATGTGCGGCTGACGACGATGCGAACTTTTCCAGGGGCAATCTCTCCAGCCGTGACAGGCGCGGTTGTATCGACCAACATCCCATATCGTGCTGCGAGTTTGGCAATGGCGTCGCGCGTGGCTTCACCTTCGTTTCCGCCGGGAACGTCGATCGAAACCCGATCACCGTAGCCAAGCCTCAAGGATTCGAACCAGCCCGCAACGCGGCCTTCTTCGCCTTGTGCGAGTCCGTCATAACCTGTGCCAATATCGAGCACATAGTTGGATTTGCTCACGACCGGCTGGTGAACTGATTCAAGACCACGATTTTCTGTGCCGCACGCACTAAGCGCGATGCTCAAACCAATCAGGGTTGCAAAGTTGGTTGCACGCATGACTTTCATCTCCATGATTGGGGTCAGTTTCCGCTAAAGCCGGGAGCGGCTGCCTGTTCGGAAGCCTTTGGCTGGCGATCGCGTGTCGGAGTCGCGTTGGCACCGACAGACGGAGCAACGACTGTTGCGGGCGGAGCCATTGTTGGAACCGGGCGCTTCTCTCCCGAATTTCCAGAGTGGCTCTGGCCGAGAAGGACGCGTTCGGCATCGGTGGCGGCCTTGAAGCCGTCCGTCGGGAGCGCGATCTGGTTCGCCGAAACCGGCTTCACCAGATAAGGTGTCACGATGATGACGAGCTCGGTTTCATTCTTTCGATATCGCGTAGACCGAAACAGCGTGCCCAGAACCGGGACATTGCCGAGGCCGGGTGCACGGTCGATCGCATTGGTCTGTGAATTACGCAGCAGTCCGCCAATCATGAATGACTGGCCGGAGCCGAGTTCGACCGTCGTTTCCGCGCGGCGAGTCGTGATACCGGGAACATTGTAACCGTTGAGAACGATTGAACCCTCGGTAGAAAGTTCTGATACCTCGGGGCGGACCCGCATCGAAATCCGGCCATCGCCAAGGACAGTCGGGCTGAACGCCAGACTTACCCCGTATTGCTTGTATTCGATCGAGACCTGACCCAGGGACTGCGAAATCGGAATTGGGAATTCACCACCGGCAAGGAAGCTCGCGGTTTCGCCCGACAGAGCCGTCAGATTAGGCTGGGCAAGCGTCGTAACCAGGCCTTCGGTTTCTGCCAGATCAATTGCCGAAGCGAAGTCGAGTCCCAGGAACTTGCCGGCAAGGCCAATTGATGTCTTACCAGCGCCCAGAGCCAGATTCGAGAGATTATAGGCAGTTCCTGCTGAGCCGACGACTGGCAATCCGGTTGCTGGATTGATCGGAATGGTACCAGTCGCGCCAGGGAAGAAATTGGAGGCCGGAACCGTTGGGAAACCGGTCGTCGGAATATTTCCGATCGAACCAAAATTTCGCCCTTGTGCGACCCCGAACAGGAATCCACCGGTTGTATCGCGATTCATCAAATTGACGCCGAGCTCCTTGACGAGGCTGCGGCTGACTTCTGCAATTTTGACCTGGAGGTTCACTTGCAACGGCGTTGCCGTCCGCAGGCGGCTGACCACCTTCGTATCGTCGCCGACAAAAGCCTGGACGAGACGTTCGGCTTCAGCGCTGTCTTCGGGGCCCGCAACTGTGCCAGTAAGCAACACAAGACCGTTCATCGGCGTGCTCTGGATTGCGGCTTCTGGCATCGCAAGTTTCAGCATCGTGTCGATTGAATTGGTGTTGGTGCCTGCCCGGACGTTGGCGGAATAGATGACCGCACCACTCTTGGAGGTCGCGAAGACGCTCGATTCGCCGGGCTTGCGGGCAAACACATAGATCTGTGTCGCCGAACGCACCTGGACATCGGCCACATCTTCGTTGGCGACGAAGACGTCGCTGATCGGGCTTGGCAGGTTGACCAACTGGCCGCGTCCAACCGACAAATTCAGATCAATAGCCGGCCTTTGCGTGCTCGGTGCGCCATGGGAAACCCTGACCAAAGGATGGGCCTTGTTCCTGGTGGTGGCTGCGTCGGCACCGATCGTTGCCAACAGCATCGCCGAGCTGACCATGACCGTCGTGGCGCGCACCAGCGAGGCACTTGTGAAGAGACTTGCCTTGTTCATCTTACTTGCCTCCGACCGGAATGAGATCCGGAATCTTGTTGTTCCCGCGGAGAATCCTCACCACTGGACCCATAGATTGCTGATCAACTGCGCTACCGCCCGAAGGGACCGCGCCGCCTGGCGCAACCGTCTGACGCGGAACAGAGCGACGCTGGAACCGTGATACATCGGCGCCGGTCACAAAGGTCGTGTCGGTATCGACGGGGCGCGATGCAACAGCAAGCAGCATGCGCTTTTCAGCCTTGGGATCATTGCCTTCCGGCACCTTGACTTCACCGGCCGCAATGGCGCGCTCAAGTTCGGCCGTATTGTCTGCGATTGAACGGAGCGAGAGCGAAACCTGACCGATTGTCTGCGCGACCGCGATCTTTTCGGCGATGCGCGGCGTCGATTCGAGCGTGACGGTAGCCACAACCTTGACGAGCTTGTTACCTTCGTCATCCTCGGGAAGCGTCGACTGGTCGACAGCGAGGACGCGAACGTTGCGCACGAATGTTTCCGATGTCTTGAGGGCTGGCCCGCCACCGTCTCCGGCAACCGTCTGAGTCAACACCAGGTCAACGCGGTCACCCGGGAAAACAAAGCCGGCAACGCCGCTTTGTGCCGAAACAGGCACCGTTACGGCGCGCATGCCCGGCCCGAGGGCCGCAGCAAGGAAGCCGCGATCACCCGATTTGACCAGCGCGCCCTTTGTCAGCGGCTGTCCAGCGGTTACAGCTGCGCGAACGACTGTTCCCTGCAGGCTGTTGGGATCGGCCTCGCCTTTAAGGTAATAGGCATTCTCGATCAGTTGTGATGGCCAGGGCTGATAGCGGAAGCTATCGGCTTCAATGATCGTGCCGACCGGTAGTGACCGTGTCGCCACAAGAATCTGTGGGCCGTCGTTGGCCGGCATGACCGACGCGACTGCCTGAGGCGCAGAGGCCTGACTAAACATGCTCCTCGCCAAAAAGGCAGTACCGCTCGCAATAATCAGCGCAACGACTAGCAGGACAATCTTCTTTGCATCCATGATGCCAACCCCCTGGTTTACAGGTAAAACCCAATTGAAATCGTCTTCACCCAAATTGGTTAAGATTTCGTTCGTAGATTGCCCAAAGTCCGGCGAGCGAAATAGCGAGCCCATAGGGAATCTCGAGCGGAACCTCGGATTTTGAAAGTTTATGGCGAATCAGCATCGCCAAGGTGAGGACGCCTCCGGCAATCGACATGACAATCACGAGACGCAGCATCACGAGTCCCGGGAACCACAAAGCCAGGCCTCCGAGCAATTTTACGTCTCCACCACCCATCGCTCCTATCGCAAACAGCCCAGCGCCGAGTGCGAAGATGAAGGCGGCGATGCCGATCTGAAGTGCAATATCGGGCCACCAATTGAGCCCGGTCGCCCACCAGTACAAAGGTGCTGTCAGCGCAATCGTGGCCGTTAGCCAGTTATCAATGCTGCGTCGCTGCCAGTCAGTGACAGCTCCTATAAGCAGGAGCAGCGCCAATAGGCCAAGAAGCGCAAATTCCGGTGTTTCGATCATCATAAGCCTGTGCCATTAGAGGCAACCACTTACGAAAAAGTAACCATCGGCATGACTTCTTCTCTCAGTGTACGGCGCAGTTATCCTTCAGGATCAAGGATTGAGAGCGTGCCCGCGCGTGATGGATGGAAGGTGCGCAGTTTTGAATGGCCGGCACAAGAGTCACCTCGGGGATCGATTCTCTTTCAAGGCGGTCGTGGGGATATTATTGAAAAATATCTGGAAGTGTTTGACCATTGGCATCGCGAACGATGGAATGTCACAGCGTTTGATTGGCGTGGCCAAGGCGGCTCGGGACGAATGTCCGCCGACCCCAATGTCGGGCATTGCCTCGATTTTGGCGTCTGGATTGATGATCTGGCTGCATTTTATGCTGATTGGCACGCACGTCTGCCGGGCCCGCATATTATTATGGGCCACAGCATGGGTGGACATCTGCTCCTGCGGGCGCTGTCGGAACGGCGTATCGCACCGGATGCGGCGATCCTTGTCGCGCCGATGCTCGGCTTCGAAACCAAGCCCCTGCCGCTCGGCCTTGCGGCGTGGCTTGTACGGCAGTTGGCGAGATTGTGGCCGGAGCGCGCAGCATGGAAAGTCAACGAACGGCCCGCCCCTCGCGGGACATCGCGTCAGCGTTTCCTGACTCACGACAGTGATCGCTACAGTGACGAACTCTGGTGGAAGAAGGAGAAGCCCGAACTGGAGCTTGGTCCGCCGAGCCTCAAATGGCTTGAACAGGCCTATGGCTCCGCACTCAGGCTGCGCAAGCCTGGAGTCCTTGAACATATTGCGATCCCCATGCTGGTGCTGGGCACGTGGGGCGATCAATTGGTCAGCCCCGCTGCGATCCCGCACATGGCCGCTCGGCTGCCCCGCTGCACGCTCAAGATGTTCGATCCGGATGTTGCGCATGAAATCCTGCGCGAACGTGATGGACCACGCGATGAAGCGATCGCCCTCATTGATTCGCTGCTGAACAGCATCAAGGCCACCGCATGACATATTTTGATGTTGCAATCATCGGCGCGGGCATGGCCGGAGCGAGCCTTGCAGCCGAATTGGCAGGTGACATGTCGGTCGTCATTCTCGAATCGGAAGCTCAGCCGGGCTATCACGCAACCGGTCGCTCTGCCGCGTTCTGGCACGAAACCTACGGCGGGCCTGTGGTCCAGCCCCTTTCCA
>JANLST010000114.1:0-4788 GCA_031362505.1 Sphingomonadales bacterium | reverse complement strand
CGGAGGCGCCGTAAGTCCGGCGATGAAGCCGACCATTGGTTTCTTGCGTCCGCGCTTGGCTTCATCGATCAGGAATTGGGCGGCATCCTCTTCCGCTGAGCCGCCGATTTCGCCGATCATCACGATCGACTGGGTGGCGTCATCGGCGAGGAACGCTTCGAGGCAATCGATGAAGTTGGTGCCATTGACCGGATCGCCACCAATGCCGACGGCCGTCGTCTGGCCAAGTCCCTCGGCTGTCGTCTGGAACACGGCTTCATAGGTCAGCGTGCCCGAACGAGAGACGACGCCGACCGAGCCTTTGGAAAAAATGCTGCCGGGCATGATGCCGATCTTGCATTCATTGGGGGTCAGCACGCCGGGGCAGTTCGGGCCGATCAGCCGCGACTTCGAACCCGTCAGCGCACGTTTCACCTTGACCATATCGAGCACCGGAATGCCTTCGGTGATGCAGACAATCAGAGGCACATTGGCGTCGATCGCTTCAAGGATCGAATCGGCTGCAAAAGGCGGCGGCACATAGACAACAGTCGCATCGGCGCCTGTCGTGTGGACTGCCTCTGCAACCGTGTTGAAAACGGGTAGTCCGATATGCGTCGTCCCGCCCTTGCCCGGCGTCACCCCGCCGACCATCTGGGTGCCGTATGCGATGCCCTGTTCAGTATGGAATGTGCCCGTTTCCCCGGTCATCCCTTGTGTGATGACCTTGGTGTGCTTGTTTACGAAAATGCTCATGTGCTTCTGGCGTCCTTCCGTGCGTCAACGCGTGACGAAGTTTTGCGTCACTTCAGCGACGGATCGATCTTCTTGCAGGCCACCAGCAGTTCCTTGACCGCCGCAACCGACACGTCGAAATTCTTCTGCGCGCCCTTTTTCAGTTCGATTTCGACGATCTTCTCAACGCCGCCCGCACCGATCACGCAGGGGACGCCGACATAGAGGTTCTTGATGCCATATTGCCCGGTCAGGTTCGCCGCGCAGGGCAGGAGCCGCTTCTTGTCCTTGAGAAAGCTCTCCGCCATCGCAATCGCAGATGTCGCGGGGGCGTAATAGGCGGAACCAGTCTTGAGCAGGCCGACAATCTCGCCGCCACCCGCGCGGGTGCGCGCGACGATGGCGTCGATATTGGCCTTGGTTGACCAGCCCATCTTGATCAGGTCGGGGATCGGAATGCCCGCGACGGTTGAATATTCGACGACCGGAACCATCGTGTCGCCGTGCCCGCCGAGCACAAAGGCGGTGACGTCCTCTACGGACACCTTGAACTCGTCGGCCAGGAAATGGCGGAACCGCGCACTGTCGAGCACGCCCGCCATGCCGACGACCATGTTGTGCGGCAGTCCCGAAAATTCGCGCAACGCCCAGACCATCGCGTCGAGCGGGTTGGTGATGCAGATCACGAACGCCTTGGGGGCATGCTTCCTGATGCCTTCGCCGACCGCTTTCATGACCTTGAGGTTGATCGCGAGCAGATCGTCGCGACTCATCCCCGGCTTGCGGGCGATACCGGCGGTGACGATGCAGACGTCCGCACCCTTGATGTCCTTGTAGTTGGACGTGCCCTTGAGGCTCACGTCAAAACCTTCGACCGGCGCAGACTGGGCCAAATCGAGCGCCTTGCCCTGTGGAATGCCATCGACAATGTCGAACAGGACGATGTCGCCCAGTTCCTTCTGGGCTGCGAGGTGGGCGAGCGTGCCGCCGATCATGCCAGCGCCGATCAGCGCAATCTTCTTGCGTGCCATTGAACCGATGTCCTTCCTTGGGTCTTTATAGGGGAATTATGGCTGCCCTAAGCCGATTCGTGCGCCCAAACAACCGCATAAATCGCAAATGTTACCAGTTTAGTTGAGATTGCGAACCAATTGCAATAAACAACGATATTTGACCATTGCAAGCGGCGCGCTAGACTATGCCCTCCACCTGCTGAAAGCATTCAAGCCATGTCTACCGCGCCACCAAAGCTGATAATCGACATTGTGTCCGACGTCGTCTGCCCCTGGTGTGTGATCGGCTATCGCGGGCTTGAACAGGCGGTCAATAATCTGGGCGACCGGGCCGAGGTGGCGATCACCTGGCACCCATTTGAATTGGCTCCTGATACGGCTCCCGAGGGGCAGGGCCTGGCCGATTACTCGCGTGAACGTTACGGCGCCTCGCCTGAACAGGGACGCAAGAACCGTGAGCGGATTGTGAATGCGGGCGTACCGCTGGGCATCGATTTTCGCTATTCGGATCAGAGTCGGATCTACAACACGTTCAAGGCGCACCAACTCTTGCATTGGGCGGGCGAAAGGGGACGGCAGACCGAATTGAAACTCGCATTGTTCAATGCCTATTTTACGGCACAGGCCAATGTCTCCGAAGACGCCGTCCTGCTCGATGCGGTCGAAACGGTAGGGCTCGATCGTGAGGAAGCCGCCACCGTCCTTGCCGATGCCCGTTATGCCGGAACCGTGCGCGCTGAAGAGAATTATTGGCGCGAACAGAATGTCACCGGCGTCCCCGCCTTCATCATCAACGGCAAATACATGATCCCAGGCGCGCAGGATGCCGAGACGTTCGGGCGCGTGTTCGCCAAAGTGCTGGAGAAGGAAGCGGCCTGACCTTTGCCAGTGCAGCAAGAAAACTCTGATTTGCGAACAATACAAGAAAGAGAGGATGTCAGACCCGCGCCATATCCAACGGGATGCAATTCGTTCGGCCGCTTGCAGGGGAGGCCGGGCGTGGGCATAGTCGGTCGATGACCATTTCCGTTTTTCATCGAACTCCGAGAGCGTTCGCCGCTCTTGCCCTGGCGCTTGCCACTCCCGCCCATGCCGATACGCTGATCGACAACGTAAATGGCATCACGCTCGATGCCGAGGGCAAACTGCTCAGATTTTCGGGGCTTGTCATGGGCGAAGACGGGAAGGTGTTGCGGCTCCTCACTGGCTCTTCGCCTCCTCCTGAGTCAGCGAAGAAACCCAAAAAGGGCGATCCAGTCCCCTATCGCCCCGACTACCGGATCGACGGAAAAGGGCGGACACTGTTGCCCGGGCTGATCGACGCGCATGGTCATGTTATGGGGCTGGGATTCCAGGCGCTGACGCTTGATCTGTCCAGCACGACATCGCTCGCAGACGCCCAGGCGAAGATCGCCGCCTATGCTCGCGAACATGGCAATCGCAAATGGATAATCGGACGCGGCTGGAACCAGGAGATTTGGGGGCTGGGTCGCTTCCCGACCGCTGCCGAACTTGATGCGGTCGTTGGGGACAAGCCGGTCTGGCTCGAACGGGTTGATGGACATGCCGGCTGGGCGAACAGTGCGGCAATGGCCGAAGCCGGAGTAACGGCCAAGAGTGTTTCTCCAACCGGTGGGCGGATCGAAATGGCTGGCGGTAAACCTTCGGGGATTTTCGTTGATGCCGCAAAAGCGCTGATCGAGAAAGCCCTTCCCCAGCCGCTTTCGCGCGAACGTGATCAGGCTTTGATAAAGGCGCAGGACGCGCTGCTGGCCTTCGGCATCACTGGCATAGCCGATATGGGCACGACGATCGAGGACTGGAGCAGTTACCGCCGCGCGGGCGATGGTGGTTGGCTCAAGGTCAGGATTTTTTGCTATTCGGCCGACCTCGATCCGATCCTCGTCATTGGCGGCAATGCTCCGACGCCCTGGCTGTATGGAGACCGGCTGAGGATGGGCGGGGTCAAGCTCTATGCCGATGGCGCGCTCGGTTCGCGTGGAGCTTGGCTCAAGGCCCCTTACAGCGATAGTCCGAACAATCGCGGACTGCAATTTGTCGAAGATACCAGGCTTCGGAATATCATGAGTCGCGCCGCGCTTGACGGATACCAGATCGCGATCCACGCGATCGGGGACGCCGCAAACGCCCAGGCGCTCGACGCCTATTCGGAATTGCAGGCAACCTATAAGGGCGACCGGCGCTGGCGGATCGAGCATGCGCAGATTCTCGATCCAGCCGACATCTCCCGCTTTGCCCAATTGGGTGTGATCGCATCGATGCAGCCAGTTCACCAGACCAGCGACCGGACAATGGCCGAAGCGCGGCTCGGTACTGGGCGACTGAAGGGCGCCTATGCATGGAAGAGCTTGCTGCTCGCTGGCGCGAAGCTGGCCTTCGGCTCCGATACGCCGGTTGAAAGCCCCGATCCCTTTGCCGGATTGGCCGCGGCTATCACACGAGAGGATGCGAAAGGCGAACCCTTTGGTGGTTGGCAGCCACAGGAGCGCATATCCCGCGAGGAGGCATTGGCGGGCTTCACCACAGGCGCCGCCTATTCAACATTTGCGGAAAACAAGGTCGGGCGACTGACGCCCGGGTTATGGGCCGACTTCATTCTGGTTGACCGCGATCCTTTGCTCGTGACACCTTCAGAACTGCGCTCGACAAAAGTGCTGGAGACGTGGATCGCAGGGCGGAAGGTTTACAGCCAGCCCTAGCCAGGCAATGCGGCAAGCATGCCCGGTGTCAGCACTTGCGGCATCTCCTTGGATTCGGCCGCGCCTTTGGCATACCAGAGGTAAAGCGGAACACCGGACCGTCCCCGACTTTCGAGGAAGCGAGTGATGGCTGGATCGCCATTCGTCCAGTCCCCGACCATGACAACAACACCTGCCTTTTCGAATGCGGCCTTTGTCTCGTCTCGTTCGATCGCGGCCTTTTCATTGACCTTGCATGTCAGGCACCAGTCGGCGGTGAAATAGAGGAACACTGGTTTGCCAGCGGTCCGCAGCGTAGCAAGGCGGCTTTCCGAAAAGGGTTCGGTTCCGGCGATTGCGCT
>JANLST010000410.1:0-3974 GCA_031362505.1 Sphingomonadales bacterium | reverse complement strand
CCAAACGGCTTTTCTGTGATCGCACCGGCACTTCGCAGCTTTTCCAAATAGCGGCAGGCGCTTGCCCTTGCCTTGACTCTGTCGGGTGAAAGGTGTTTCTAGAACATATTAGGAACATTATGCCCGATTCGTCTCTCTCTCTTGTGCAGTTGAAGCGCCGTCTCGAACGCCTTGAGCGGCCCCGTCCTTTTGGCGGGAGACCCATCTTCTCATTCGGATGTGACGCTGTGGATGCACGGCTGAGCGGCGGCTTGGCGCGTGGCGCACTCCATGAACTATGTGCTGCAGAAGTCGGGGTTCATGCTGCTGCCAGCGGGTTTGCACTGATGCTCGCCGCCCGCGCCAGCCGGGACAAGCCGATCCTGTGGGTGCGCGAGGACAAGGGTGAGCGTCAGCATGGCCGGCTTTATGCGCCGGGCATGGTGGAACTGGGCATCGATCCGGGGCGGATCATCCAGGTGTCGGCTCCCGACACACTGTCTGCCTTGCGTGTGGGCGCCGACATACTTGGATGCATGGGCGTCGGCGCAGCCGTAATCGAGCCTTGGGGAGAAGCAAGAAAGCTCGACCTGACGGCAAGTCGACGACTGGTGCTGGCGGCCGAAAAATCCGGCGTGGCCGCTTTTATCCTGCGCGATATGGCCGTGTCCTTCGCAAGCGCAGCCGCCACGCGTTGGCTCGTCTCACCGGCATCGTCCGTTGTCTTGCCGGGCAATGCCCCGGGCCCGGTTTCGCTGGCAATCGAACTTGTCCGCCATCGCGGCGGCATCCCCCCTTTTGGGCTGATCATGGAGTGGGATCGTGATGGGCAGATTTTCCGGGAACCGACGCTATCTCGCGTTGTTCTTCCCCTTGCTCAGCGCCGACAGATGGCGGCTTGAAGCACGGGAGGAAACCTCTGCCCCGTGTGTCTCGATTGAAAAGCAGCGCGGGGCGATGCGGATCGTTGCGGTCGATGAACAGGCGCTCGCGCAGGGCATAGCTCCTGGCATGGCGCTCGCTGATGCGCGGGCACGCGTGCCGGATCTGGCAGCAATCGACCATGATCCGGCGGCGGATGCAGTCCTGCTCGAACAGGTCGCCGATGATTGTGATCGCGCGACGCCCATGGTCGCACTTGATCCACCCGATGGACTGATCCTCGATGTGACGGGTTGTGTGCATATCTGGGGGGGCGAAGAGGCACTGGCCAATGATCTCGCCATCAGGCTCGGCCAAGCCGGACTGCGGCTGCGACTGGCCCTTGCCGAAACACCCGACAGGGCGAGGGCACTGGCGCGACATGGGAAAGACCTGCCAATCCTCGCACTCGATCTTGATGAGGAACGCTCCACGGCGCTGCGCCGGGCCGGGCTTTACATGATTGCCGATCTCGCCATGCGACCGCGCGCACCGCTTGCGGCGCGGTTCGGAGAAGAGATGGTAGCGAAACTGGGGCGGGTGCTGGGGGAAGAGGATATCCGGATCTCGCCGCGGCGTGTGCCCCCCGCTCTCTTCGCCATGCGCCGCTTTGCCGAACCGATCGCCATGACCGATTATGTTCTGGCGACGCTCGATGGGCTTGCCCAGGAGGTAGAGACGGCCCTGCGCGAACGCGGGAGCGGCGGGCGGCGCTTTATCGCAAGCCTGTTCCGCAGCGATGGTGACACGCGGCGGCTTGTCATCGAAGCCGGAGCACCAACCCGTGATCCCGCGCTGCTTATGCGCTTGTTCCGCGAACGGATCGAGGCGCTTGCCGATCCTCTTGATCCCGGTTTTGGGTATGATGCCATACGACTCGACGTGGCGGTTATCGAGCCGCTCGGCGCTGCACAGCTGGAGCTTGAGGAGCACGTCGCGGGCGAGGTCGAAGTGGCAGGGCTGGTTGACCGGCTCTCGACCCGGCTCGGTCGACACAGGGTGCTCCGGTTCGGGTCAGGAGACACGCATATCCCCGAACAGGCTGCTTTTTCGTTTCCGGCCGTGGCACCATCCCAACCGCAAAAATGGCCTGCGCCCGAGACCGGTGAACCGCCGTTACGCCCACTCCACCTGTTCGACCCGCCCCAGCCGATCGACGTGATTGCCGAGGTCCCCGATGGCCCGCCCCGCCGCTTCCGCTGGCGCCGGACGATGCACGATGTGATGCGTTATGAAGGGCCTGAACGGATCGCCTCCGAATGGTGGAAGCGCGAAGCTGGTTATGAACCGGGACGCGGTGGTCTGACCCGCGACTATTTTCGGGTAGAGGATGCGCGCGGGCGACGCTTCTGGCTGTTTCGCCATGGGCTGTATGGCACGGAAAAATCCAACCCGGACTGGTATCTGCACGGCCTGTTCGCATGACAGGCTATGCCGAACTGGCTGCGTCTACCAACTTTTCTTTCCTGACCGGTGCCTCGCAGCCGGCCGAGATGGTGGAGACTGCGCTGGCGCTGGGCCACTCCGGGATAGGGATTGTCGACCGGAACAGTGTTGCGGGTGTCGTTCGGGCGTGGCGCCATTTGCGCGAGGCGCGACAGGAGGGGCGAGGCACAGATTTCAAGCTGGTGACCGGCGCGCGGCTGGTCTTTGCCGACGCCACGCCGGATATCATCGTTTACCCGATCAACCGGCATGGTTGGGGACAGTTGACCCGGCTGCTTTCGACGGGAAACCTCAGATCGGAAAAGGGGGCCTGCACCCTTTCTTTCTCCGACTTGCCGGACACGTGCGACGATTGGGTGCTGATCCTTGTGAACCCCTCTCCCGACAGTGAGGAAATCACAACCCAACTTCACCCGAAGACCCGCCATCTCTGGATTGGCGCGGCGATGAGCCGGGCGGGGCGGGACAAGAGGTTGCTGGCTGGACTGCAGTGGCTGTCCTGCCGGACTGGCGTACCCCTGATTGCAATCAATGACGCGCTCTATGCAACACCCGCAGCGCGCCCGCTCCATGATGTCATGACTTGCATCCGCGAGAAAACGACCATCCAGAAGGCCGGCCGCCTGCTCGCTGCCAATGCCGAACGCCATCTGAAGCCCAAAGCCGAAATGGCTCGTCTCTTTGCCCATATCCCCGAAGCTTTGACTGCAACTCAGGACGTACTGGACCTTATCGATTTCGACCTTGAAGACTTGCAATATGAATATCCGCACGAACCCGTCCCTGCGGGATACACGCCGCAGGGATGGCTCGAAAAACTGGTGGCGACCAAGGCCGCCGCGCGTTGGCCAGAAGGCGTGCCGCCCACCACCCAAAAGCTGCTCGATAATGAACTCACGATCGTCGGACGGATGCGCTACGCCGCCTATTTCCTGACCGTCCATGATGTCGTCCAGCACGCACAGGGCCTGAATATCCTCTGTCAGGGTCGCGGCTCGGCAGCCAATTCGGCGATCTGTTATGTCCTCGGGATCACGGCAGTCGATCCGGCGAAACACAGCCTGCTCTTTTCCCGCTTCATTTCCGAAGAGCGCAGGGAGCCGCCCGATATCGACGTCGATTTCGAGCATGAGCGGCGCGAGGAAGTGATGCAGTACGTCTATTCACGCTATGGCCGCCATCGCGCCGGGATCGTTGCAACCGTCATTCACTATCGCCCGCGCAGTGCGGTTCGCGATGTCGGCAAGGCGCTTGGCCTGACCGAGGATGTGACCGCCCGGCTGGCCAGCACGATCTGGGGGAGTTGGGGGAGCAAGCCCGATGAGAAGCGGGTCCGTGAAACGGGGTTTGACCCGGACAATCCCGAGATCGCCCGTTTGAAGGCGCTGTCGGAACAGGTCATGCAATTCCCCCGCCATCTGTCACAGCATGTTGGCGGCTTTGTGCTGAGCCAGGCCCCGCTCGACGAGATTGTCCCCATTCACAATGCTGCAATGGACGATCGCACCTTCATCGAATGGGACAAGGACGACATTGATGCGCTGAAGCTGATGAAGGTCGATGTTCTGGCGCTCGGCATGCTGACCTGCATTCGCAAGGCTTATGCAATGATCGCGCACCAGCAAGGG
>JANLST010000371.1:0-1925 GCA_031362505.1 Sphingomonadales bacterium | reverse complement strand
GCTTCGGTCATGTCATCATCGAAAGTTCGCTTGCCAAGGTGGTCAATGGCGACGTGAAGCTCGACTTCGAGCGCAAAGGCGTCTCGTGGTCCGTCAATGCGCCATCGGAAGCGATCACGCCAGCGGGTGGTTCTGGAACTTTCGCCACTGCCCGGCGTTGAATCCACTCAATCACAGAATAGACAACCAAAGGACGACGCCATGAGCGATCCCGTGGGCCACGGCCCAGTGCCGCCCAAGACTCTGTCCGCCACTAGCATTACAGTTGCATTTTGTTTCGTCTTCTGAATCCATGGGCGACCATGATTCGGGAGATCATGGATGGCGGGAGCATCGATCGAGACGACGCTGGAGCTTTGGGCATCGTCGTTACGGGAAGTGAAGGCGCGGATTGGTCCGCTGTTTCGTCAGGAGCGAGTAGCGGCGTCCGCGGGGCAGTTTCTGGACGGCCTATTGGGGAACGAACCGCGCAAGACGGGTTGGATGCGCGCGGAGGCGGTCGGCGATCCCGGCCCGTGGCGTCAGCAGGCGATCCTGGGCCGCGGCCGATGGGACGCGGATGCGTTGCGCGATATGGTGCGCGATCATGCTCTGGAAACGCTCGCCGATGAGGATGCGGTTCTTGTCATTGACGAGACCGGTTTCTTGAAACAGGGCAAGGCGTCGTGCGGGGTTGCGCGCCAGTATACAGGCTCGGCGGGCAAGATCACCAATTGCCAGATCGGCGTGTTCGCTTGCTATGTGTCGCGCCACGGCCATGCCTTCATCGACCGGGCGCTTTATCTGCCGAAAGAATGGGCGGACGATCCCAAACGCCTGAAGGCGGCGCATGTGCCGGACGAAGTGGGTTTTGCGACGAAGCCCCAAATCGCGCGCCGGATGATCGCGCGCGCGATCGCCGCAAAGACGCCGTTCACCTTTGTTGCGGCGGACAGCGTGTATGGCACCGGAGAGATCGAGACGATGCTGCGCAAGGCCGGCAAGGGTTATGTTCTGGGCGTTGCCGCCAATCATGTGTTCCATTCCTGGGGCAAGAAGCAACTTGTTGGCGGCAGTGCCGCGACGATCGCTCAAAATCTTCCCAGGAGCGCTTGGCGGCGCTTGTCGGCGGGCGAGGGAACCAAAGGTCCGCGCCTGCACGACTGGGCATATCTCGAATTGGCCGATCTCGATGCCGGCGAATACAACAACACCCTCACTGGGGAGTGGACGCGAGGTCTGTTGATTCGCCGCAACATTGCCGACTGCGTTTTGGCCTTCTTCTCCACCTGGTGCCCCAAGACTACACCCATCCAAAAGCTGGTGCTGGTCGAAGGCCGTCGCTGGGCTATCGAGGACAGCTTCGAGACCGCCAAGAACGAACTCGGCCTCGATCACAACGAAAGCCGTTCCTGGCATGGCTGGCACCGTCATGTTTCGTTGGTCATGCTGGCCTTCGCCATGACGGCCATCATCCGTCATCGGGCCAATGCCGTGCCGCCCAAAAAAACGCTACAGCGCCTTCGGGCGAAACATCGCTCCTGATCCGATGGTCGATGCAGGAAATCCGGCGCATCGCCATGAAACTCGCACAACGCCGCATTCAACCCGCCTACGTCATCGCGTGGTCACTCTGGCGCCGCGCCCATCAAGCCGAAGCGCGACGCGCACATCTCAAAAAGAAAATGCAACTGTAATGCTAGTAACCAAAAAAATGCGGCCCGCGTAGGACCGCATTTTGTCGTGATGGAATGGGCTTCAGCGCCAAGCCGAGAACTTGCTGTGATCGATGCCGTCGTCGCGGTGGCGGCCTCCGGCGCAGGCGGACCACCAGGCTCCGACCGCACTGATCAAAAGCGAAGCAGCGGTGAGAAAGGCGATCAGGATGCTGAACTTTCGCGCCGTGGCGGCTTGCGCCTTGAGCTCGGACACAGTGTCTTCGAATC
>JANLST010000072.1:0-8674 GCA_031362505.1 Sphingomonadales bacterium | reverse complement strand
CTGGCTTTCTATGCCAAGCTCGGCTTTGTCGATCATGGCGTCACCCGCGCAGTTCCTCTGAAAGACGGGACGCCGGTTGACCGGGTCAACAAGCGCTATCTTTTCAATTCTAACGAAAACGGCTGACAATGCTCCTAATCCATAACCTCCACGCCACCGTTGGCGACAAGGCTATCCTCAAGCGCCGTCTCGCCGCCGTCGCACTTGCGGCCGCGCTGCTCGGCGCTTGCGACGGTGCGGTCACCAAGGCTGGCGACGCTGCCGAAAAAGTGGGGGCGTTGCTTGACCCCGCGACGCTGGCGCAGAAATTGCCGCCCGAAGCGCGTGCGGTCGTCACCTCCTATGAGCGCGACCTGCGCGGTGCGGCGGCGGCGTACAAGGCCAATTTCGGGCAGTGGCCCGCGAGTTTCGCTGACGTCGCCTCGGTCGCCGCCATGCGCGAGGCGGCGGTCAATCTGCTGGCCGACGGGCTGGGCGAGCAAATTCCCTTCGCCAGCCGCACAACTATCGAGCAGGCGGCATCGTCACCGCCGCCGAACGCCGCCTCCTTGACCAGATGAGAACAGACAATGCTGCAAATTGACAACCTCCACGCCATGGTCGGCGGAACCGAGATCCTCAAGGGCCTCACGCTCACGCTCAACGCGGGGGAAATTCATGCGATCATGGGGCCGAACGGCGCGGGCAAGTCGACGCTCTCCTATGTGCTTGGCGGGCGGCCCGGTTATGAAGTGACCGACGGGTCGGTGACGTTCAACGGTGCCGACCTGCTCGACATGGCTCCGCATGAGCGGGCAGCGGCCGGGCTGTTTCTTGGCTTCCAATATCCGGTTGAAATCCCCGGCGTGTCGAACGTCCAGTTCCTTCGCGAGGCATTGAACGCCCAGCGTAAGGCGCGCGGAGAAGCGCCCCTCTCCGGCAGCGAATTCCTGAAGCTGGCGCGCGCACAGGCCGATGCGATGGGCATGGATATGGAGATGCTCAAGCGCGCGGTGAATGTCGGCTTTTCGGGCGGCGAGAAGAAGCGCAACGAGATGGTGCAGATGGGGATCATCGATCCCGTGCTGGCGATCCTCGACGAGACAGACAGCGGCCTCGACATCGACGCGCTGCGTGTGGTGGGAGACGGCATCAACCGGATTATGCGCAAGCCGGACAAGTCGGTGCTGCTGATCACGCATTACCAGCGGCTGCTCGATTATGTGCGGCCCGATTTCGTCCATGTGCTGGCCGATGGAAAGATCGTCCGCAGCGGCGGGGCCGAGCTCGCGCATGAGCTTGAGCGTGAGGGATATAGGGAGCTGGCGGCTTGAACCTCCTCCCCACCCGCAAGGATGAATCCTGGCGCTATGCCGATCTGGATGCGGTTGCCCGCGTCTGGCCGGTGGCGGCGCCTGAGGCGGTTGTCGTTGCGGCGGGGCAGAGCGAAACGCGACACGTGATCCAATCGGCCACCGACGGGGCGGTGGCGATCCACCAGTTTGTGATCACGGTCGAAGCGGGCGCACGGCTCGATTTTCATGTGCTCAACATCGGCGGTGCCTATGGCCGGGTGTCGCTTGATGTGACGTTGCATGACGGCGCGCATTTCGAACTGGGCGGAGTCATTCTCGGGACCGGCGAACAGGTGCTGGAGATTGTCACGACCGTCACTCATGCCGAACCCAACGCGACCAGCAGCCAGACCGTACGCTCGGTGCTGGGCGGGAGGGCGACGGGCTCCTATCTCGGTAAGGTCGCCGTGGCGCGCGATGCGCAGAAGACCGACGCTGCGCAATCGGTGAAGGCGATGCTGCTTGACCGGACGGCGACGGCCAACGCCAAGCCCGAACTCGAAATCTATGCCGATGATGTGAAATGCGCGCACGGTGCCACCGTCGGCGAACTCGACAAGGCGGCATTGTTCTACCTTGCTTCGCGGGGCTTGCCGCCTGCTGAGGCCAAGCAATTGCTGTTGCAGGCGTTCGTTGCCGGCGTGTTCGAAGGCGCGGATGAGCAGGACGCATTGCAAACGGCGGCCCTCGACAAGCTGGGGACGATGGTATGAGTGGCCTCGCAATCAAGTCCCCCCTCCCGCTTGCGGGTGGGGTCGGGGGTGGGCCTGAAACGGCTGACATGTCTCGATTGCCCACCCAGCTTGCCGGGCGGCTTGCCCCCGGCAACCCACCAGGCGGCGCTCCCTCCCGCAAGCGGGAGGGGGACTATCGTGCCGATTTCCCCGGCGTTGCCGATTGGCACTATCTCGACACCGCCGCGACGGCGCAGAAGCCGCAGGTTGTGATCGACGCCGTCGCGCGCGCGATGGGCGAAGACTATGCGACTGTCCATCGCGGCGTCTACAAGCGTTCGGCGGACATGACGCTCGCCTATGAAGCGGCGCGACGCCGGGTGGCCCGGTTCATCGGGGCGGCTTCGGAGAACGAAATCGTTTTCGTGCGCGGGGCGACCGAGGGGATCAACCTTGTTGCCTATAGCTGGGCACGGACGCATCTGAAGGCGGGTGACCGCGTGCTGCTCTCCACGCTTGAGCATCATTCAAACATCGTGCCGTGGCAGCTCGCCGGTCTTGAGATCGATGTCTGCCCGCTGACCGCCGATGGCCGGATCGATCTCGATGCGGCCGAAGCGATGCTGACGCCTGCGCACAAGCTGGTCGCCTTTGCTCATGTGTCGAATGTGCTGGGTTCCGTCCTCGATGCGAAACGCGCCGCGAAACTGGCGCATGCAGTCGGTGCGAAGTTGCTGCTCGACGGATGTCAGGCCGTGCCGCGCCTCCCGGTCGATGTCATTGATCTGGATTGCGATTTCTACGTCTTTTCCGGCCACAAGCTCTACGGACCCACGGGAATCGGCGTTCTTTGGGCGCGCGGCGAAATCCTTGACGTCATGCCGCCGTGGCAGGGCGGCGGCTCGATGATCGACCGCGTGACCTTCGAACGGACGACCTATGCCCCTGCGCCACAGCGGTTCGAGGCCGGCACTCCCGCAATTGCCGAGGCCATCGGCCTCCATGCGGCAATCGACTATGTAGACAGCGTCGGCATTCCCGCCATCGATGCGCATGAGCGCCATCTGGTCGAAATGCTTCGTGCCGGACTGTCACAGACGCCGGGCGTGACGCTGTTCGGCCCAATCGAGGCGGCTGGAATCGTCTCTTTTGCCATAGAGGGGGTTCATCCCCACGATATCGGCACCATATTGGATGAAGAGGGCGTCGCGATCCGCGCCGGGCATCATTGCGCCCAGCCGCTGATGGAATCGCTCGGCGTGCCTGCCACCGCGCGGGCGAGCTTCGGGATTTACAGCGATGAAGACGATGTTGCTGCGCTTCTGCGCGGGATCGAACGGGTCAGAAGGATTTTTGCCAAGTGAGCAACGAGATGAGTGACCATATCAGGATCGAAGAAGTCGAAAGCGTGACTCCGCCGCAAAAGGCGCGGGTGGAAGACGCCGAAGGTGTGCGCGATACGTTCGAGCGGAAGAAGGATTATCTCGAAGGTTTCCTTGCGCAAAAGCCGGCGGTCGTCCCGTCGGGCGAGCCGGGCGGTGACCTGCATGACGCGGTGATCGAAGCGCTGAAGGAAATCTATGATCCGGAAATCCCGGTCAACATTTACGACCTTGGCCTGATCTACAATGTGGAGGTCAATGAAGGACATGTGGTCGTGACGATGACGCTGACCACGCCGCATTGCCCCGTTGCCGAATCGATGCCGGGCGAAGTCGAACTGCGGGTCGGCAGCGTGCCGGGGGTCGGCGATGCGGAGGTGAACCTCGTTTGGGATCCGGCCTGGTCCCCCGAAAACATGACCGATGAAGCCCGTCTGGAGTTGGGAATGCTATGAGCACGATCACCAAAACCCGCCCCGCCGCGTTGATGCTGACCCCGGCCGCCGAAGCCCGGATCGCCGATCTGATGGCGAATGCGCCCGCCGATGCGATCGGGGTCAAGCTTTCGACTCCCCGCCGCGGTTGTTCAGGGTTGGCCTATTCGGTCGATTATGTGACCGAAGCGGCAAAGTTCGACGAGCGGATCGAAACCCCCGGCGGGCTGTTTTTCGTCGACGGCGCGTCGGTGCTTTACCTGATCGGTTCGACAATGGACTGGCAGGAGGATGATTTCACCGCGGGGTTCGTCTTCGAAAATCCCAATGCCAAGGGCGCGTGCGGCTGCGGCGAAAGCTTTACGGTTTGATCAAAGCCCGAAGGTGAAGCGCAGCGCTGCACCCAGATCTTCGGGCGCTTTGGCGAAATTGCCTGGCTGGTGCCGCCAGAAACTGTTGACGGAAACTCGTCCTCCCCTAAGCGGGCGGGAATAGACCGCCTCGATATCACGCTCGCGCCCCGTCGGCGCAAGGTTCAGGCGCGATGACGTAAACGCGGCCTGACCGGTCGCATAATCATAGCTTGTCGGAATTGTCAGATCGAACCCTCCGCGCGCGACACGCAGAGGCTGGGCAACGCGGATCGATATGGTATCCTCGCGATCGAACACGGCACGGCGTGTTGCGTCGAATGACCAGGCACTGGTTTGCAGGTGATCGGCGTTCTGCCGAATTCCGCCCGCGCCGAGGCGGGTCCAGCCTTGTCGCCATGCAAAGGTAAAGTCCCAAATGTCGGCGGGTTTCCAACGCGCCTCGAGGTCTGCAAACCAGGAGCGCGCGCCGCTGGTGCCGAACAAGGGGTCGAAGTGGGCGCCAAGAACTGTTTCGCGCTCGATCAGGTTGGTTGCCCTTGCCGAAAGGGCGACCGTACCGATGAGTTTGGACGCACCAATGCTCAGTGCATTATAGCCATGCTGGCGATAACCGCTCCTTGGGTCTGAATAATCACGCGTTTCCCAAAGCTGTGCGGCACCGGTTTCGGCGCTCGCCGTCAGTGCGATCCCGCCGATCGTCTGACGCACGGCCATTCCCGATTTGGCGCGTGTGTCGAAGCCGAAGCTGTCAATTGCCGACGAGCCGACAAGAAAACTGTCTCCATTCCGACGGTTGAGCTGGCTTGCAAGGGCAAGGCCACCTTGTGCAATGCCAAGGGCAAGCGACGTGTTCGGACCAAGCCGCGTCAGTACCGAGCCGGCCAGTGCGCGCGCATGACGTTCGTCATTCGCCGTAAGAAGCAGCCGATCGACGGAAAGACCATCCTGGCCGGCTGTCACCGATAGGGCAATCGAAGTGCTACCTCCGGCCAGTGCGCGGCTGCGCATGCCAATGCCCAATGCCGGGGCCAATTTGGGCTGGAGCGACGCACGGGCAATTCCCGACGCAAGGTCCGTCGTGTAGGCGCGACCGTAGCCGTCAAGCACGACAGCGGAAAGCCCGCCCTGATTGCTGTCTCCCATCGGCGCAGACACCGTGCCGGGCGATGCAGGAAGCGGAACCATCGATCCGGCGAGCGAGAGCGGTCCCTGCGGACCGAAGGCCTTGGTCAGGTCAAGCGCACCAACGCCAAAGACAGGATCGATGCCCTGTGCGCCAAGATCAACGGACGAACGGAACAAGATGTCAACAATCTGGGCACCGGTAAGATTGGGGAAGGCTTGCGCAAGCAAAGCCGCTGCGCCTGCGATGATCGGGGCCGAAAAGGACGTCCCGCTCCACAGGAACGACACACCATTTTCGTCGATCGCGCGTACCCTTACACCAAGTGCACCGAGATAATGGGTTGCACCGTTTCCCGCCTTGTTTGAGAAGCTGGCGAGCGTAGTATTGCTGGCGTCGAGTGCACCGGCAATGATGACAAGATTTCGGGCGATGGGATCGTTGGCAATCTGTGCAAGCGGGTCGGGATCATCAAGACTGTCATTACCGGCAGAAAAGACAATGATGATGCCGGCGCTCGTTGCTCGACCGATCGCCGCGCGAAGCGTCGAATTGGGAGGAGATCCGCCAAGCGAAATATTGATGACACGGGCCCGGTTCGTGACGGCAAGATCAACGCCCAGCGCGATCGCGTTGTCATTGTGCGAACAGCCCTTGTTGGGATCTGTATTGGCACAACTGCCGGGCGTATCTGTTCGCGCAACGAGCAAGGTTGCGCCAAATGCGACGCCGTGAATACCGTTGTCGTTTTTTGCGCCGAGAAGGACGTCTGAAACTGCGGTGCCATGGCCTCCGTCGTCGCCGATGCCTCTCGAACCGGCAAGATCTGCAGAGGCGGGATGAATGCGACCGGCAAACTCCGCGTCGGATGGGTTGACGCCTGAATCGATGACTGCGGCAATAACGCCCGCGCCGGTTGCCCCGGCGTTGTAGGCGACAAGTGCGTTTGCCTGAACCGCGCCATTCGAACGCTGATATTCAGCCGTGTTGAAATTGGTGGTGGGAGGAGGCGGAGGCGGAGGGGCTGGCGGTGGAGGAACTGGGGCCGGCGTTGGCGTCGAGTTGACACCGCTTCCCGCACCTCCGCCGCCACACGCGCTGAGCATGGCCAGAGCCGGAAGAGCGCAACCCATCAGAAAAGTCGCACGTTTCCAAGTCTCAAACATACACTCCCCCGTGACTGATCATGCGTGTATCCCATGCTGGGTGTTTCTCCAAGATGAACCTGTTTGCTTAACACGGCGAACCGGTTTGCGCGGCGCACCCTGAGTCGCTAGAGCCGCGGCCATGCCACCTGCCCTTGGTTCGATTGAAAACTGGATCTTTGATCTTGACAACACGCTCTATCCAGCGCGCGTCGATCTTTTCTCGTTGATCGATGAGAAGATGGGTCTTTACATCCAGCGCTTGCTCGATCTGGATCCGATCGAAGCGCGGCGGGTTCAGAAACGTTATTTCGTTGATCACGGGACGACGCTGGCCGGGCTGATGGCGCACGAGGGCATCGATCCGCACGAATTTCTGGATTTTGTGCATGATATCGACATGTCACGACTTGTGCCCGATCCAGGTCTGAACGCTGCGCTTGCCAGGTTGCCGGGCCGCAAGCTCGTTTTCACAAATGGCGATGCAGCCTATGCGCGCCGTGTTCTTGCGGGTCTTGGGCTGACGCATGCATTTAACGGGTTGTTCGACATTCATGGCGCGCAATATCGACCCAAGCCACATCCCGACGCCTATATCGACATGTGCCGGACGATGGCCGTCGAGCCGGCACGGGCTCTGTTTGCCGAAGATATGGCGCGCAATCTAAAGCCAGCCAAGGCCATCGGCATGGCGACCGTATGGATCAACAACGGCTCCGAACATGGCAGCGCGGATGCTAGCCCTGACTTTATCGACTTTGAAACGCACGACCTCAGTCACTGGCTGAACGAGATTCTGGAGACCGTTTGACAATGTCAGCACAACTCGAAGCCACAATCGATTCCGCCTGGGATGCGCGGGACACGATCAATCCCGGGACCACCGGTAATGTGCGTGATGCAGTCAATGCCGCGCTTATGCTGCTCGACAGTGGCGATCGGCGTGTCGCCGAAAAGATTGACGGGCAATGGACGGTCAATCAATGGCTCAAAAAAGCGGTTTTGCTCTCATTCCGGCTCAATGACAACATGATCATACCCGGACCGGGCGGCACGAACTGGTTCGACAAGGTGCCGAGCAAGTTCGAGGGGTGGGGCGAGAATCGCTTTCGGGAGGCTGGTTTTCGCGCCGTACCCGGCGCCATCGTGCGTGCTGGCGCGCATATCGGCCGGAATGTGGTCCTGATGCCCAGCTTTGTGAATATCGGTGCAAGCGTGGGCGATGGATCAATGGTCGACGGTTGGGCGACTGTTGGCAGTTGTGCGCAGATCGGCCGGAACGTCCACCTGTCAGGCGGCGTTGGCATTGGTGGCGTTCTTGAGCCTCTCCAGGCCGGGCCGGTGATCATCGAGGATAATTGCTTTATCGGCGCCCGCTCCGAAGTGGTCGAAGGCGTAGTCGTGGAGGAAGGCGCCGTGCTCGGTATGGGGGTGTTTATCTCCTCCACCAGCAAGATCGTTGATCGCGCGACGGGCGAAGTCTTTATCGGGCGCGTTCCGGCTTATTCGGTGGTCGTGCCCGGAGCGATGCCCGGCAAACAATTGCCTGACGGATCGCCGGGCCCGTGCCTGGGGTGTGCCGTGATCGTCAAACGGGTTGATGCGCAGACCCGCTCAAAAACCGCGATCAACGAATTGCTGCGTGACTAGAGTTTGAGCAGGCCCAGTCGGGGAATCTCGATCTTTGGGCAACGATCCATCACAACCTTGAGGCCGGCAGCTTCGGCGCGATTGGCGCCTTGCGGATTGACTACGCCCAACTGCATCCAAATTGCGCGCGCGCGGACGCCAATCGCTTGATCGACAATCTGGCCAGCGGCGTCGCTGTTTCGGAAGATATCGACGAAATCGATCGGCTCCTTGATGTCAGCAAGGGTGCTGACAACCATTTCCCCAAGCAAGGTTTGGCCCTCCAGCCCCGGATTGACCGGTATTACACGATAGCCCTGCCCCTGAAGAAAAGACATGACAGCGTGGCTGTCGCGGCCCGGTTTGGCGGACGCTCCGACCAGAGCAACCGTCCTGGAAGTCTTTAAAAGAGTGGCAATTTCTTCATCGGACTCAAGCGGCATTCTGGCCTGCCTGATTGTCGAGCCAGGTCATCAGCCGTTGCGCAATGACATTGAAACTGGTTGCGACTGGCCCGTCTCGTGCGGCCGGTGGATCGCCCGCGTCAGATGCGATGCGAATCGAGATGTCGAGCGGCAC
>JANLST010000351.1:0-3295 GCA_031362505.1 Sphingomonadales bacterium | reverse complement strand
TGACGCGACCGAATGCGCGCGGATGATCGGCTGCAGGCTCGACACCATCCCGATTTCCCCAGCGGTTGCCGCCTTTGATTCCATGCTGTCGGGCTCTTTTGCGGATCGCGATGTCGATATCACGGAGGAAAATATCCAGTCACGCATCCGGGGTGTCACCTTGATGGCTCTCTCCAACAAGTTCGGTCCTATGTTGATGACGACGGGCAACAAGTCAGAAATGTCGGTCGGCTATGCGACCATCTATGGTGATATGGCGGGCGGTTACAACCCGATCAAGGATGCCTACAAGATGACGGTGTTTGCGCTTTCAAGATGGCGCAACGCAAACAAGCCACGGCTCGGGCTTGGACCCGATGGCCCTGTGATGCCGGAGAATGTCATCACAAAGCCGCCGTCTGCCGAGCTCCGCCCCGACCAGAAGGATTCGGACTCGTTACCCGATTATCCGGAACTCGATCCGATCCTGCTGGGGTTGGTCGAAGAAGAAATGTCGGTCGATCAGGTCGCAGCGCGCGGTTTCGATCGCGATACGGTTGCCCGGATCGAACGGCTGCTATGCATCGCCGAATACAAACGCCGTCAGGCCCCGCCGGGGGTGAAGCTCGGCAAACGCAATTTCGGTCGGGACAGGCGGTATCCGATCACCAATGCGTTCCGTACTGCATGACCGTCACCACCCGCTTCGCCCCGTCTCCCACAGGCAACCTCCACGTCGGCAATGTCCGCGCGGCGCTCCACAGCTGGTTGTGGGCGCGCAAGCATGGTGGGCGTTTCATCCTGCGGATTGATGACACCGATCTCGAGCGGTCAAAGGAGGAGTATGTCACGCAGATTCGCGCCGATCTGGGATGGCTTGGGCTTGATTGGGATATGGAGACGCGACAGTCGCAAAGGTTCGATCTCTATGAATCACGTTTCGAGACGCTGAAGGCGCAAGGCCGGGTCTATGCCTGCTACGAAACGCCCGAGGAACTTGACCTGCGCCGCAAGGTGTTGCTCGGACGCGGACTGCCGCCAGTCTATGAACGTCTGCCTCAAGGGGCGCCAATCCCTGAAGGCAGAGCTCCCCATTGGCGCTTCCGGCTTGATCATGATGCGCCGATCGAATGGATCGATTTGGTGCGAGGTCATCAGCGCTTCGATCCTAAGCTGATTTCCGATCCCGTAATTCGTCGGGCCGACGGGTCGTGGCTCTATATGCTGCCGTCGGTGATTGACGATATCGATCTTGGCATCACTCATGTCGTGCGCGGTGAAGACCATGTCACCAATACCGCGACGCAGTTGCAGATGTTCAATGCAATCGGTGCGACTCTGCCCGCATTTGCCCATGAGGCGCTTTTGACCGGCGCAGAAGGCAAGCTTTCAAAGCGTCTGGGCTCGTTGGGTGTCGAAGCCTTCAAGGTGGATGGTATTGAGCCAATCGCAATCCTAGCCTTGCTGGCGCGCCTCGGGACGAGCGATCCGGTCGAGCCGGTTTGCGATATGGCACCTTTGATTGCCGGCATCGATTTTTCGCGCTTCGGCCGCGCGCCTGCGCGCTTCGATGAGATCGAACTGGCGCAACTCAATGCAAGAATCCTCCATCAAACGGGTTTTGAAACGGTTGCCGATCGCCTGCCGGTCGGAATGACAACACAAGGTTGGGAAGCGATCCGACCCAACCTGACGCGAGTCGATGAAGCCGCCGATTGGTGGATGGTCGTTCAAGGCCCGATCAATGTCACAATCGCGGAAGACGACCGCGCTTTTCTCGCCGAGGCGGCACAGCTTGCGAGTATTATCAACTGGACGAGTGACCCTTGGCACGCCCTGACCGGTGCGCTCAAGGAGGCAACCGGACGCAAGGGGAAACCGCTCTTCCTCCCTTTGCGCCTTGCGCTGACCGGCCGCGAACACGGGCCGGACATGGCGTCACTCTTGCCTCTAATCGGCCGCAAACGGGCTCTTGAGCGCTTATCACGCGCCTGACGATGTAATATTGTATCTCTTATAGTAATGTTGTATCATCCGATTCGCGAGAGGGCCTTTCGCTCCTTCGCGTCAGGATGGAGGACGTTATGGCCTATGTTGATACAAAAGGTCGCCCGAGCGGAGCCAGCATCAGCGGCGCATTGCTCATCAATGGATTGATCGTCACCGGCATCATCTTCGCAGTGCCGGACATTGTTCCGGAACGATTCAACCCGACAAAGATTTTCACCATTCCGCTGCATATACCGCCGAGCGACCCGATCAAGCCAGCGAAGCCTGATCCAAAACACCGTGCAGCGAAGCCCAGTCCCACTCAGCAATCCTTGCCCCAAGGCCTTCCCGAGTCCAGCCGTTCTTCAGAGGCAGCGACAGATTTTGCGGCTCCTGGAGACCTGTCGGGGCAAGGATCTGCAAGCACCATTGAAACGACGATCACAATGAAACCGGTCTTCAGGCCTGCCCAAGTCAACCCGCGTTTTACGAATGCGCTGCAGCCGGGCTATCCACCTGGAATGATCCGCGAGGAGCGCGAAGGCGTAGTGACGGTCCGCATCCTCATCGGCACGGATGGACGGGTCAAAGCGCTCGAATCGATACGGGCAGATGACCCGGCCTTTCTCGAAGCAACCCGCAAACAGGCGATTTCCAAATGGCGCTTCCTGCCGGCAACTCGAGATGGAAAGCCAACGGATAGCTGGCGCGAAATGACTGTGCGATTCCAACTTCCCGACTGATCCGTGAGTGGCGGGGCTGGCATTGGCGCCAATCCCGCCCTATCTTGGCGACATGGCCATGCCCCCACTTGTCCGACCTTCGGCCGCGTTTGCCGACCTCCGCGCGTTTTTGGCGACGCGGGAACGATACCATTGGGTGTTCGCGCTGCTTTCCGTGCTGATCACCGGCTATTTCATCACCGTCTTCCTGATCCAGTCGAGAACCAAAGAATACAAACCTCCTGAGGTGGTTTGGGTCCAGAATTATTCCGGCAAGAGAACCGATGCGCAGATCAAGGCGCAACAGGTGATCGACCAGAAAAAGCAGAAGGCCGAAGCAGAAGCGCTCAAGGAGCTTCAGGAGGCGCAACGCAAATCGTCCGAGGCATTGAGCAAGAAGATGAGCGGGATGGGGTTTTGACCAGCGCCGAGGATGTTCGTTTCATGGCTTCCGCGATTGCGCTTGCTGGAAGAGGCCGCGCACGTACAACGCCCAACCCCAACGTCGGGTGCGTTCTGGTAAGTCACGGACGCGTGGTTGGTCGCGGCTGGACACAGCCTGGCGGGCGTCCACATGCAGAAGCAATGGCGCTGGCACAGGCAGG
>JANLST010000317.1:0-19870 GCA_031362505.1 Sphingomonadales bacterium | reverse complement strand
TCACTATCGCCAATCTCGAAGATCAGCGCCTCTTCGAGCATCAGGGCGCGATTGCCGGTGTGGGTCGTGTCGCCTGGCGATAGGTTATCTGACATTTCCGGGCGCCATCCACTCTGATTGATCGTCATGCCAGCACCTCCTCAAGCGTGGTGGCGAAGGTTTCGACATCCTCCGGCGTCACCGTTTCGGTTACAGCGACGACAAGGCCGTTTTCGAGCGCGGACACGCCGGGATAGAGCCGTCCGAGAGAGACACCACCCAACACGCGCCGGTCAGCCAATGCACGGACGACCTGCCTGGCCTCCTTGGGAAGCCTCAATGTGAATTCATTGAAGAAGCTTTCGTTCACCAGTTTGACCCCCGGTATCATGGCCAGCCGTTCGGCTGCCGCCACGGCTCCAGCGTGATTGAGGACTGCGAGGTCGCGCAGCCCGCGCTCCCCGAGCAAGGTCATGTGGATACTGAACGCGAGCGCACACAACCCTGCATTGGTACAGATGTTGGATGTGGCCTTTTCGCGGCGAATATGTTGCTCGCGCGTCGAAAGCGTCAGGACGAACCCGCGCTTGCCTTCGGCATCGACTGTCTCGCCGCACAATCGACCCGGCATCTGGCGGACGAATTTCTCCTTGCAGGCGAACAGGCCCACATAGGGTCCGCCGAACTGGAGACCAACGCCGATCGACTGGCCTTCGCCAACGACGATGTCTGCGCCCATTTCGCCCGGCGACTTGATAGCACCCAACGCGACGGGTTCGGTCACGACTGCGACCAGAAGGGCGCCAACGTCATGCGCCTTGGCGGCGATAGCGGAGAGGTCCTCGATCCGGCCGAGAATGTCAGGATACTGGACGACGACGCAGCTTGTCTCGCCATCGATCGCTGACAGAAGCCGGTCGCTGTCCGTCCGTGTCGAGAGTTCGGGCGCGGCAGTTTCGAGCGTATCGCCCGTGAACTTCGCCATCGTTTTTGCAAGGCTCACATAGTGCGGGTGAAGCCCCGACGAGAGCACCGCCTTTTTCCGCTTCGTGATCCGCCCCGCCATGCTGATCGCTTCCCAGCAGGCGGTCGAGCCGTCGTACATCGAGGCATTCGCCACGTCGCAGCCGAGCAGCCGCGCGACCTGAGTCTGGAATTCGAACAGCATCTGAAGGGTGCCTTGCGCGATCTCTGGCTGGTACGGCGTATAGGCGGTGAGGAACTCGCCCCGCTGGATCAGGTGATCGACGCTGGCCGGGATGTGATGCTTGTACGCCCCGCAACCAAGAAAGAACGGATGATGCGCCGCCGCCATGTTCTTGCGGGCAAGCGCCGAGAAATGCCGCTCGACTTCCATTTCGCTGGCGTGGTTCGGCAGGCCGGCAATCGGATTGGCCAGCCTCGCTTCGACAGGGACATCCAAGAACAGGTCATCGATTGAGGATGCACCGATGGTGGCGAGCATGGCTCGCCGGTCAATCTGAGTGAGAGGAAGATAGCGCATCACAACCCCGCCACGAATGCCTTGTAGGTCGCGGCATCCATCAGGCCACCAAGCTCGGACGGGTCGGCGAGCGTCAATTTGAAAAACCAACCATCGCCTTCGGGATCCGAATTGACCAGCGCCGGATCGCCGTCTAGCGCGCCATTGCCTTCGGTGACGGTCCCGGTGACCGGAGCATAGACATCGGATGCGGCCTTCACCGATTCCACGACCGCAGCATCCCCACCTTTTTTCAACGCTGTCCCGGCCGATGGCACTTCGACGAAAACAATATCTCCCAACTGGCTCTGCGCATAATCGGTGATCCCAACCGTTGCTGTCACGCCCTCGACCTCGATCCATTCATGTTCTTCGGTGAAAAAGCGGGTCATTTGGCGGCTCCTCTTCGGACATAGGTGTGGGGAATGAAGGGCATTTTGGTCACTTTCAGGCCAACCCGCTTGCCGCGGACATCGGCTTCAAGGGTCGAATCTGGCGCGGCATGAGCGGTCGAAACATAGCCCATTGCGATTGGCGCCTGCAGGCTGGGGGCAAAGCCTCCTGACGTCACGACACCAACCTGTGTGTCGCCGGCAAAGATCGCAGCACCTTCGCGGACGGGCTGCCGCCCCTCAACGGTGAAGCCTACACGCCTGGATGGCGAACCATCGGCCAGTGCTTTCAAGATTCGCTCGCTGCCCGGAAAGCCGCCTTCCGTCCGGCGACGCTTGGAAATGGCAAAGCCCAAATCGCCCTGCACTGGATCGACCCGTTCATCGAGGTCATGACCATAGAGCGGCAGCCCGGCCTCGAGCCGCAGCGAATCGCGCGCGCCGAGGCCAATGGGCTTCACTTCGGGCTGTGCGACCAGCGCATCGGCGAGCGCGACCACAGCTTCGACAGGCACCGAGATTTCGAACCCATCCTCACCGGTATAACCCGAACGGCTGATCCAGAGTGGCTCATGGCCCCACAGAAAGCTGTCGGCTTCCATAAAGAACAGCCGATCCACCCCCGGCACAATCCGCGCAAGTGCATCGACCGCCTTGGGGCCTTGCAACGCAAGCAAGGCCCGGTCTTCCATATGATTGAGCGTGATTTCATCGGGAAGATATTCACGGATATGCCCAATATCCTCCCACTTCACCGCGCCATTGACGACCAGATAATGGCCCATCGGCGCGTTGGTGATCATCAGATCGTCGAGAATGCCGCCCTCTTCATTGAGCAGCAGCGAATAGCGCATCCGCCCCTCGGTCAGCGCCGATATGTCGCCGGGCACCAGCGACTCAAGTGCTTCGGCCACGCCTTCGCCGGTCAGCATCAATTGCCCCATGTGCGAAACATCAAACAATCCGGCGCTTTCGCGAGTCCAAAGATGTTCGGCCATGATCCCTTCATACTGGATCGGCATGGTATAGCCTGCGAAAGGCACCATCCGGGCATCACGCCTGCGATGCCAGTCGCCCAAGGGCAGTTCGAGGATTTCTGGTTCGTCGTCGCTCATCAACTGCTCCGTCACAAAAGGTCACAGCACGGCGGTGCGCAAGCACGTTCCGGCTGCCCCCTCTGTCACGGGAACCTGAGAGCTTTCATGCCTTTATCAGGCACTTACCCCTTCGGTGGCGGCTGTTTGAACAGCCACTCTTTCCAGAGTGTCGCAAAAGCCGATGCGGTCCTTTTGCCTGAGAGATTCCGGGGCGGTTGCTCCTTCGGCGATCAGGGTTTCCCCCAATGCTCTCCCGCTTCGTCAGCGACAGGACGGGCTTTGGAGGACGAGTAAAAACGAGTCAATCGGCAATGCGCAGTTTCATTCAACCAAGTGCAAATCGAACAGCGGTGGCGGCATGGATTGCGGTAGTATCGAACGTCGGGACGGATACATGCTGCGGCCCGATCAGCATGGCAATCTCGGTGCAGCCAAGAATTACACCCTGCGCGCCTCTCGCCGCAAGAGTGTCGACAATGGCCTTATAGCGATCCCTTGAGCTCTCCAGCACGACGCCCTGGCAAAGTTCATCATAGATGACCCTGTTCACCTCAGCGATATCGTCCGCGCCCGGCACCAGCACTTCGAGACCACATGCCTCCAGTCGCGACGAATAGAAATCCTCCTCCATCGTGAAACGTGTCCCGAGCAAGGCCACGCGTTCGATCCCGCATTTAACAACCTCCTGCGCGGTGCAATCAGCAAGATGAAGAAGCGGCACATTGATTCGCGCTTCGACCATTGCTGCAACCTTGTGCATGGTGTTGGTACAGATCAGGATAGCTTTGGCGCCAGCAGCCTCGAGCCGGCATGCGACATCCGCCAAATCTTCGCCGGCCTCATCCCATTGACCGGCATATTGGAGGCTCTTGATCCGGTCGAAATCGTATGAATACAACAGGATACTGGCCGAGCGCAGGGGCCCAAGGGCATCGCGCACGCCTTCGTTGATTAACTTGTAATATAGCGCGGTCGATTCCCAACTCATCCCGCCGATCAGGCCGATTGTCTTCAACGCTGGCTCTCCAGAAGTTCGCTTGCCCGTTTCCTCCAGCCAGAGTGAAGCACCTCCATCGCAACAAGCTCCTTGAGGACAGCCGGGTCCTTTTTATGATCGCCCCCGATCAGCAGGCCGAACACGCGCTTCACAGTCCATCCGGAAAGTGGCCGCTCGATCAACTCGATCGCGTTGCCCGCCTTCGCAAACCCTTCCTCGATCACGCGATAGTACCACCCACTGCGCCGCTCCTTGACCATAAGCGCCGGAAGCGCTGCCCAGCCCATATGCTGCCCCTGTTTCCAGCAAGGTTGGCGCCCCTGACTGATCTCCAGAATTGACGAGCCAAGCCGGAAGCGATCGCCAATGCAAACGTCTTCTTCGACAAAGCCCCAGGTCGAAACATTCTCGCCAAAGGCACCCGGTGTGTTGAGCAAGGGATGATCAATCGCAATCGAGCCCCAAAAGACATAGTGATCGCTCGGATAGTGATGCAAAGCCTTGTCCGGTCCCCCATGATATCGGGGATCGGCTTGCTCATCGCCCTCTATGCCGAGACGCCCGATCTTGACTGGCCCCGCAATCGGGCCCTTGGCAATTGCACTCAATTCTCCGCGCGCAAAGGGTTGAGCCGTGCCAGACAGCAGGGCCAGCACTTCAGCTTGCGTCATCGCGTTGCGTTATACTGAAGCTGCGCTTGAGTGAGTTGAAAACCGACCAGCAGTTCAAAGCTGGCGCGCAAGACCGCTTCACGAACCTGAGGATCTGCCATCGGATCGATCGCAGCATCGGCGTCGCCAGCCTTGCGTTTCTTTGTGATGCGATCCTGGATCTCCACTGGCAATGCAATCGCAGCGCGATTGACGCTGCCGCTGGCACCGCCCTTGGTCTCAGCGCGGACCGCCCCGTCGTTAAAATGCAGCGAAACCCTGCTGACACGCTTGGACACAACCACGCGACCACCTTGTATAACAGAGGCAAAATAGGGGAGTACGACATCGCGGGCGCCGACGGCATTGTTTCGGCGTGCCTGAACATCAAAGGTTGAGGTAACAACCACATCATCGCCAGAGTCCGCACATGTGGATCGCACATTGGTAATCGTCGCGACAACATCGATAGCGCGCGAATCGACGCTGCCCGGCGGATCGAACAAGGTCATGTCACCGGTATAGGACGGAACCGCTACGGCCGGACAGGCGCTGCGGGTGATGATCACGCCGCCCGATGAGTCAAAGTCGCCATTCTTCACACACCCGGTGAGCAACAGGCCGCAAGCGGCGACGGCAATAATCGGGTTGCGAAACGACACAGGCATCTTCCTCGAACAGAGACGGTTGCCGCGCCGTATAGGAAGCGGCTTTCGCCCCTGCAAGCAATCGCGTAGAGGCCAAGGCCAGATTATGACAGAAAAGCCTTCCCTCCATCTCCTGATCGCCGCACCACGCGGCTTTTGTGCCGGTGTTGACCGCGCCATCAACATTGTCGAACTCGCGCTCGAAAAATATGAAGCGCCAGTCTATGTGCGCCACGAAATCGTTCATAACCGCTTTGTCGTGGACAGCCTGAAGGCCAAAGGCGCAATCTTTGTCGAAACGCTGGATGATGTGCCGGATGGTGCGTCCGTGGTCTTTTCTGCGCACGGCGTCCCCAAGGCGGTGCCGGCCAAGGCCGAATCGCGGGGCCTTTCCTGGCTCGATGCAACATGTCCGCTCGTCTCCAAAGTCCACCGGCAAGCCGAACGGCTGGTGGAGACGGGGCGTCATATCGTCTTCGTCGGCCATGCGGGACACCCTGAAGTGATCGGCACTTTTGGCCAAGTCCCGCCTGGCTCGATGACTCTTGTGGAAACGGTTGGTGATGTTGAACATCTTTCCCCAGCCGATCCCGACGCACTTGCATTCCTTACACAGACGACGCTTTCGGTTGACGATACTGCTGAAATCGTCGTCGCCCTTCACAAGCGCTTCCCGACGATCCTGGCTCCGCGCGGTGAGGACATCTGCTACGCGACCTCGAACCGCCAGGCTGCCGTCAAGGCCATTACCGCGCGTTCGGACAAGATGATCGTGATTGGTGCGCCCAATTCTTCGAATTCGCTCCGCTTGGCCGAAGTTGCCGAGCGCAGCGGTGTTCCTGCCCGGCTGATCGAGCGCGCAGACGAGATCGATTTCGATTGGCTGGGCACACCCAGAGTAGTGGGAATCACAGCGGGCGCCTCGGCCCCCGAACTCCTTGTGCGCGAGGTCGTAAACAGGCTGGCAACGCGGTTTGTTCTAACCGAGGAAGAAGTGACGACCGCGACCGAGTCCATGGTGTTCAAACTGCCCCGCGCCCTGACGGAAAATGTCTGAAGCGGTCACCAATGGCACTGGTCATCGTGCGAGACTGCGGCAACGCCTGATCGAAGGCGGGCCGGATGCACTGCTCGATCACGAACTGATCGAATATCTGCTCGCACTGGCCATTCCGCGGATCGACACAAAACCATTGGCCAAGGCGTTGCTCCATGAATTTGGCGGCGTAGCCGGGCTGCTTACAGCAGACGCCGCGGCCATCGGTCGCGTCAAAGGAATGGGCGAAGGTTCGGTTGCAGCGCTGAAGATCGTGCAAGCCGCATCGCTGCGGTTGTTGAGAGACAAGGTAAGGGACCAGCCCATCCTCGCCAGTTGGCAGGCCCTGCTCGATTATCTCCGCGCCGACATGGCCCACAAGACGACCGAGCGGGTTCGGGTCTTGCATCTCAACAGCCGCAACATGCTGATCCGCGACGAAGCGATGGCCGAAGGCTCGATCGACCAGGCCGCCATCCACCCGCGCGAAGTCATCCGTCGTGCCATCGACCTGGGATCATCAGCTATCATCCTCGTCCACAACCATCCGAGCGGAGATCCTGCCCCAAGCCGCGCAGACATCGCGTTGACCCGCGACATTGCCGATGCCGGCAAGAAGCTCGGCATTGCGGTCCACGATCACATCATCATCGGTGCGAACGGACACAGCTCGATGCGGGGGCTGGGATTGCTGTAGGAATTCCTCCCGTGGCGCGGGAATGACAACAAGATGGAGGCTCGTTGGCCGCCCACTTTTGGGCGCTAATACTGAAAAAGCGGACGTGCCCCGTTTTGGCGAGATTGGACCGCAATCGGCCGTTGCATCATTTTCGGCACGAAATGGCGGGGATTGGCGTCGAATTGCATCCACGCATCGAAGAAGTCCTCGTCCGTCTCTACTAGGGGCCGAGCATGATGATAGTCGCTTCCCTCGAAGCCATTGAATCTTCCATCAATCCTGTTCGTTCCGGCTCTGCGCTCCCGCACGCTACCGACAATATTTTGGCATTGATAATGCCATTATTCTGCGCCATGAGACAGACAAGATTATTGAGGGACAGATTATGCGCACGCGCACAAAGATTCTTGTCGCAATCAGTGGATTGTTGGTCACAGCCGGGATCGGTATCAAGTATGAGCAGGCGAAGATTGGATCATCTCTGTTCGAGCGCGCCATTTCAGAGCGCGTCGGCCTCGACAGCACGGCCAGCCTGCCCGATGGCCTCCATGTCGCATTGTGCGGCACGGGTTCCCCCTTGCCCAACCCCGTCCGCGCAGGGCCCTGCAATGTCGTGATCGCAGGCAAGCATATCTTCGTCGTCGATATTGGCGAAGGCGGCGGGCGTAACATCAACATGATGGGCATTCCGCTCGGCAAGATCGATGCCGTGCTGCTCACCCATTTTCATTCGGACCATATCGACGGCATGGGGCCACTGATGATGGGCCGCTGGGTAAGTGGAAGCAACACCATCCCGCTCACAGTGTACGGCGCGACCGGCGTGGAAGAGGTCGTCGCCGGCTTCAATGCCGCATATAAAATCGATGATGGCTACCGTACCGCCCACCATGGCCCGGCTATCGCGCCACCGAGCGGTGCCGGCGCGATTGCGGTTCCCTTTGCGCTGCCCGATGAAGGCAAGGGCGACACGCTGGTGGTGCTCGAGGAAGACGGCTTGAAGGTCACCGCGATCCGCGTGGATCACGGGCCTGTAAAGCCTGCCATTGGATACCGTTTCGACTATAAGGGGCGCTCGATCGTGATCAGCGGCGACACCTCAAAATCGGCAACCCTTACTTCTGCTGCCAAAGGGGCTGACCTGCTTATCCACGAAGCGCTTCAACCACGGCTGGTCAAGATGATGACCAGCGGGTTGGATGCGAAAGGCATCAAGAATATGGCGCAAATAACCCGCGATATCCTCGATTATCACACCACGCCTGAAGAAGCTGCCGAGGTCGCCAAGGCGGCGGGTGTCAGGGAACTCGTGCTGAGCCATATCGTCCCATCCATTCCATCCAGATTCTTCTATCCAGCCTTTCTCGGTGACGCATCCGAACGGTTTGGCGGGCCGATTGTCATGGGCGAAGACGGTATGATGTTCAGCCTGCCGGCGGGCCAGACAGTCATACTCCAAAGCAAGTTGATGTAGCCGAGACCCAGAGGTGTATACGATCAACGGTGCACTTGGATCGCCCTATTCGTTGAAGATGCGGGCATTGATGCGATATCGACGTATCCAGCATATCTGGCAACACGGTGCCGCGACGCATGGCCTGGCCGCGGCCAAGGTCAAGGCCCCGGTCATTCCAGTGGTTGAATATCCGGATGGGACATTCCACAACGACTCGACCCCGCTCCTCTATGATCTCGAGGCCCGTCACGCAGAACGCTCAGTCATTCCACCTGATCCGGCGCGCGCCTTTCTCGCACACCTTCTTGAAGACTTTGGCGATGAATGGCTGACCAAGGCGATGTTTGGCTATCGCTGGCTGCGCGATGTCGACCAGATACAGATGAGCCGATGGCTGGCGTTCGACGCGATGAAAGGCGGTGGGCTCGACAAAAGTCAGGCCTATGCGAATCAATTCCGCGCACGACAGGTCGGGAGAATGGCTATTGTAGGCTGTACCGAAGAAAATTTCCCAGTGATCGAGGCCTCAACCCGGGCGGTCCTGGCCGCCCTTGAGGCACATGTTGTCAATCGCCATTGCTTCTTTGGTACGCGCCCCAGCATGGCGGAGTTCGGCATATATGGCCAACTTTCACAACTGGGCGTTGACCCGACGCCCGAGGCAATGATGCGGGCAGATTATCCCTATAGCTTCAGATGGCTGCTCCATCTTGACGACATGTCCGGGATAGAAGGCGATTGGGATGCAAATGACGCGCCATTCGATCCAGTCATCGGCCAGCTGCTAAAGGTCGTTGGGGACGTCTATATGCCCTTCCTCCTTGCCAACGCCGCCGCGATCGAGGCAGGTGAAGAGACGTTCAGCATAAACGCGATGGGGCATCCCTATACACAAGGAACATTCAGGTATCAGGTCAAATGCCTCGCCGAGTTGCGCACGCGTTATGCGGCGCTCGATACCGCTGCACGGGCGCTGGTTGACCCGATTCTTGAAGCATCCAACATCAGAAAGGCCTTGTCATGACACCTTCGATAACCCGCATGCTCGTCGCGATGCTAACAACCACATTCTCCGTTCCGGCCTTGGCAGCACTCGATCCGGTCATCGATAAGCAGTTGACCGAACGCTTCCTGGCTGCAGATAAAAACAAGGATGGAAAGCTGACGCTGGTTGAAGCGAAAGGAGGGATGCCGCGTATCGCGATGGGTTTTGATCGCATCGATGCATCAAAAAGAGGCTTTCTGACCTTGGCCCAGATCAAGATATTTGTCGCAGCACGACAATAATAAATGTTCAACGTCGCGTTGACGTCACGCGCACAGAGTTTTCAAGGCACGAAAGGAATTTTTCAATATGAAGACCCGCATTACGGAAATGTTCGGCGTAGAAACGCCGATTGTCATGGGCGGCATGACGGGCGTGGGATATGGTGAACTCGTTGCTGCGGTCGCCAACGCAGGCGCGCTCGGCTTCATCACGGCCCACATGTTCAAATCAGGCGACGACCTTCTCGCAGAGATCAAAAAGACCAGGACGCTGACTGACAAGCCATTTGGCGTGAACCTTACACTACTGCCGTCGATCAACCCTATTCCCTATGACGACTATCGCGAGGCGATCATCGAGTCAGGCATCAGGATCGTGGAAACGGCAGGCCGCGCGCCGACTGATCACCTGCCCCGTTTCAAGGAACATGGGGTCAAGGTCATCCACAAATGTACGTCCGTGCGTCATTCGGTTTCCGCGGTAAAACATGGCGTCGATGTGATCAGTATTGATGGTTTTGAATGCGCAGGCCATCCCGGAGAAGACGATATCGGGCTCGTGATCCTTTTGCCCGCGACGGTTGATGCCGTCGATGTGCCCGTCATCGCATCGGGTGGCATGGCTGACGGACGCAGCCTTGTTGCGGCACTCGCGCTAGGCGCAGATGCCGTCAACATGGGAACCCGATTCTGTGCCACAGTCGAGGCACGGATCCATGAAAATGTGAAGCGCCAGATTGTTGAATTTACCGAGCGTGATACTGTCCTGGTTGGCCGGACGTTGCGCAACACCGCGCGGGTCGCCCGCAATGCGATTTCGGAAAAGGTGGCAGAAATCCAGCGCGATCCGACCAAAACATTCGATGATGTTCGCGAGTTCATGGCCGGCGTGCGTGGCAGAGAAAATGTGCTCCGCGATGGCGATCTGGACGGGGGTATCTGGACGACCGGCCAAAGCCAAGCCCTTATCCACGACATCCCGACATGCGACGAACTTGTGGGCAACATCATGGCACAAGCGAACGCAATCGTCGGCGAACGGTTCGCGGCGATGTGGACTGAACGTGCCTAATGAGCGCGGAAGATTGGCCAGGCAAGCTGAACGGAAGCCGGGATTGGGGGCAGATTTTCTACACCGATTTCGGGCGGATACTGACGCGTGATCTTCGCCGTACCGAATAGGACGTCCCAGAAGAATAGCAGGTTGCCGAAATTGCCTTTGTAATTCGTAACGCCATCTGCCTTGTGCTTGCCGTGATGCGCGCTGTGCGTGGCAGGAGTTGAGATGATGCGCTCCACCACCCACATGACAGGTGAAAGCCATTTGATGCTGTACAAAGGAGCATCCCAGCGCACGTCGGAATGCGCGCCCATGATCACCGCCTGTTTGACGATGACATAGGGCACATAAACCCAACCCAACCCGAGATAGATGAGAGCGCCTGAAAACCACAGGCTCGGCATCGTCAGATAGTAAAAGATATTGTTCCGGAACACGATCCGCACAGACATGTATTCGCCGCTGTGATGCGCCCGGTGGAGATTGTAGAGCCATGGAAACGTGTGCGAGGCACGGTGCCACCAATATTGGGCCATATCATCAAACACAATGAACAGGAGCACCTGTGCAACGATCGGTATCGTTGACCAGCTTCCTTCCGCCCCGGGAAAGGTGAGGCCCATCAACCGGAATGAGACGTAGAGGATGAATGGCTGTGTGATCAGAAGCAGCACCGGAGAACCAATCAGTTCCACCCACGCATCCGTCATCGTCTGCGTTGGCTTGTTCCAGAATTTGGTTCGCCACATCTCGAGAAGTGCAAAGCCGAGAAAAATGCCAAGGACAAAAATGGCTTCTGTTTTCATGGCGTGTGCTTTCCCCTGACGACTGCAATGTTCAAGAAAGCTTGGAAGACGGGTGACCTCAAGGAAAGAGTGACCACGCTTTGGAGCTTCAAATGGGCGGATTGAAACCTCACCTCAAAACGACCGTGTCTTCACCCTCAAGCTGTCCCAGCTTGCATCTCCCGTCCAGCCACCATCGACGGGCAGGCTTACGCCATTGATGAAATTGTCATCACCAGCCAGAAAGGCGATCGCGGCCGCCACATCTTCTGGTCTTGCGAAACGGGCCATTGGCACCCGGTCGATGATGTCCTCATCGGAATAGGCCCCCGATGCCTGCGAGATGACATCCATTTCCGTCTTTATCCAGCCAGGGCACACCGCATTCACCCGCACGCCACGACCGCCCCATTCAGCGGCCAGAGTCCGTGTCAGTCCGATCAGTCCGTGTTTGGATGCATTATAGGCTGCCCGGTGAATCACGCCGCGCAGCCCGGCGATTGATGCGACATTGACGATACTGCCGCTGCCGCGCGCGAGCATCTGGCGGCCAAAGGCTTGCATCAGAAAAAACGGCGCGTCGAGATTGATGGCCATGACCTGTTGCCAGGCGGCACGGCTTGTTTCTTCCGCCGGCATGATCAGACTGATCCCGGCATTGTTGACAAGAACATCGGCCGCGCCGTGGTCAGCGGCAACCTGCGTCGCCAACGCTTCAACAAATCCTTCCGACCCAACATCTCCGCTGATACCCTGAACCGAATGACCGGCGCCAGACAAGCTGGCAATAGTTGCATCCAACGGCTGCACATCGGTCAGCACGACATGAAAGCCAGCCGTCGCCAGCTTGTTCGCCGTCGCCAATCCAACGCCTTGAGCAGCACCCGTGACCACTGCAATCTTCACAATCAATGACTCCTGATAATGTCCTTGTTCCGCAGTCCAGCATGGACATCAGTGTTTTAGCAATCCCTTCTGCTCCATTCGCCATTTCATCTGGTCGAACCGGTCCTGCCCGAAAAAGGGTTCGCCTTCGAACACCATCAGCGGCACGCCATAATGGCCACCTTCGCGTTGCTGATCCTGGTGGGCGGCAATGCGTCCATCGAGCCGCTCTGCCTCACCTGGTGCGGTTATGGCCGCATCGAGTTCAGCAAGATCGAGGCCGGCGCGTGCAGTCGCTTGTGCTAGATGGTCGCCTTCGTTCCAGCCTTGCACGGTGCCACCCCAGACAAGCCTCCCAACCTGTTCGATGAACTCGATCCCCTTGCCGCGTTCCGTCGCGACCATGCCAAGCCGGGTCAGTCGGTGAATATGGGGCTGTTCCTTTGGGTAGGTCCGAGTTTCCGGATCCATATAGACCGGGTCAGGGAATGCCCAACTGAAGGGAATTCCGGCATATTGCGCGCTTCGGAAGATGTCCCGGCCGAAATAGCTGAACCACAGAGGATCGCTGTTGGCGAAGAATTCGGGCTGACGCACTGCGATCGGATAGACGACGCACAGGTTGCATGCGACGTCGTATTCGTTTTGAAAGGCGACGATCCGATCAGTCACCAAATAGCTATAGGGCGAACGAAACGACCAATAGAGATCGAAATTGAGAGTCATCGGCCGATAGCTTTGGTTCTGATGTTCAGTTGCCCGGCGAGCCCGGCATCGCGGTGTTTGGTGATCGCCTGATATTCGGGCGACTGCACCATCTGCAACATCGCCGCGCGCGATGGATATTCGGCGATGGCAACCATGTCCCACAGCTCTTCGACTTCGCCCAGCATGAGGTCGGTAACGAAACCGCTGAAGCGCGCCTTTCCGCCAACCGCCGCCAGACAGGCCTGCACACCCGCGCCATAGCGCAGGTAGGCGTCTTGGCCGGAAAGCTCCGGCTCCGATCCATCGGCATATTCAGCCTTTTCCTTGAACTTGAGCAGGTTGACCATGCACATCGGGCCGTCTTCTTCGCTGCCGAAGAACGCCTTGGCCTGTTCGGGGCTGGGGTGGACCATGTTGGTAAACTGCATGTCGCTCTCCTAGGTTCGCGTAAACTGATCGATCAGTTGGACTAACTCTTCCGCGCAGTCTTCCTGGCAGAAATGGTTGGCGCGGATCTTGCGGTGCGCTTGTCCTGCCGCGCCGGAGATGCGGCGCTGGATTTCGGTATCGAGATGGCCAAGGATCTGGTCACTATCGCCAAAGCAAGTCAGCACAGGCTTGTCGAACGCTTCCAACACCTTCCACGCTGCCTTGTTCTCCGCAACCGAAGCGTGTTCGGGGGTGATCGGGACGAGTAGCGGGAATTTCCGTGCGCCCGCCTGATAGCTTTGGTCAGGGTAAGGCGCATCATAGGCGGCGACTTCTTCTGCACTGAGTTCACGCAGGCAACCACCATTGACGATCCGCCCGGTTTTGAACGTCGACGTAGCCTGACTGAAATCGCGCCAGCCTTCGAAGCCTGCGCCGATGCTTTCGCCCACAGGCAGGCCTGTGTTGGAAATCACGAGCCGTGCAAAGCGGTCCGGAAATGCAGCGACCAGCCTCAACCCGATCAGCCCACCCCAATCCTGGCAAAAGAGCGTGATATCCTTGAGATCAAGCTGGACGAGCCAGTCGCTCATCCACGTAACATGGCGTTCATAGGTATAGTCATTACAGTCGGCTGGCTTGTCGGACTTGCCGAATCCGATCAGGTCGGGCGCGAGCACGCGGTGACCCTTGTCAACGAGCGCAGGGACGAAGTGACGATAGAGATAGGACCATGTCGGTTCACCGTGCATGAGAAGGATTGGCGGCGCATCGTCCGGACCCTCATCGACGTAATGGACGCGCAGAGCCGGGCCGCCGTCCGCGCTTACTTCGCGATAGTGCGGTGCAAAGGCATAGTCCGCCAAGCCCGCAAATGCGGCATCCGGCGTGCGCAGGGCCTTCATGTTTTTGCAATCTTCAATATGCAGTCGACAAACCCTTGGGGATCATCTTCCTGAATGAAGTGGCCGCCTTTGAGTGTGGTATGCGGTCGCCCCTTTGTCCCTGGAACGCGATCGACGAACCGGCTCGCGCCACCTCGTGTTACAGGATCTGCATCGCTGAAACAGCACAGAAACGGCTTATCCCAGCGCTCGAACACCTGCCAAGCCTTCTTCTGGTCTGGAATCGCGACATTGTCTTCGAACGGCACGAATGTGGGAAAGATGCGCGCGCCGGCTTTATAAACACCGCTCGGAAAGGGCGCGTTGTAGGCAGCGATTTCGGAGCCCGTCAGTCCGCGCTTGGTGCCGGTGCTGACGATCTTTCCAATCGGGAAGATCCGACTCCATTGCGAAAAGGCCCGCCAGATCGCGAAGGCGCGCGGCGCTGGGCCGCCTTCGGGTAAGCCGCCGTTGGAAAGCACAACGCCGGAAAAACGGTCGGGCATTTCGGCCACAAGCCTGAGGCCAATCAGCGATCCCCAATCCTGGCAGACGAGCGTTATGCCTGTAAGGTCCAACTGCTCGACCCATTGACGCATCCAGGCTACATGCCGGGCATAGCTGTAATCGCTTTTGCGGGCTGGCTTGTCCGATTTGCCAAAGCCGATCAGGTCGGGCGCCACTACTCGAAAACCCGCCTCTGCGACCGGGCCGATCATGTGCCGGTAAAGGTAGGACCAACTGGGTTCGCCATGCATCATAAGGACTACCGGTGCATCGCTTGGCCCTTCGTCGACAAAATGGACGCGCAGTCTGGTGCCATCCTGTGGATCGGCAATCTCCGCATAGTGCGGCGCAAAGGGAAAATCATCGATCGCGGCAAAAGCGGCATCGGGCGTGCGCAAGATATCCAATACGGTCTCCGTACCAAAAGCTGTTATATTGGCATATCGAATGCCATATTATGTTGGGGCGGTCAATGAGCGATGAGGCGTGCTCAAGCGATTGACCGAATTCGGTGTCATTGCTCGTGCTGGTGAAAGCGACTTCCCCATACCGGCGAATAGTTCTGGGAGCATCTGACGGATCGCAAGTCCGCTAGGCATTCAGCCAAACCAAGATCCTATTTTGAAATTGTTTCTCTATCCCGCCGTTTGTTCGACCTCAGCCTAACCGAGTCGCGACATTCGCCGATCCCACGTTTGGTGATCAGATCGTCCGCGTGCCAAAGTGACGGCGAAAAACGGATATGCATGGTCGCGAGCTGGCGGATGACCTCGAAAAATGAACTGAAATGGTGAAACGGGTTGTACGAGAGGCTCATTCTCACCAGCAAGCCACCATCCGCCCCGCCAGCCAGTTGCTTTGACAGTACCCTCTCGGATCGCCCCTGTCTGACCCCAATCCCGTAGTCTGGCGGGAAGCGGTATGTTTCCAATGGGGCGGAAAGCCGACAGTCCGCTTTTGGGTGTGAACCATGAATTGGTAGACGTTGATCGCGGTTACCCCGCAAACAAACTCCCTAAGTTCGTTGGGATCAATTTCGGCAAACTCCCGGTCTGACTCCGTCGCGAAATGCCTGTCTGGCGTCTCGCGCAAAGGTTCGACCGCGGAACGATGTGCATTGTCCTGGGCGTGAGCCGGTTGCTGGGAAAGCGAACGTCTTTATGTGAGCAGCGCGCGGAGGGGCCCGCGCCATAACCAGACGAGGATCAATCCCACGATAATCAGCCCGGTCGCACCTTCCCTCACCGCACCGACTGGAATGGGCAATGCATCGCTGCAACCGTCATCTTCTGGCTCAATCAATGAGTCCTGAGCCTAGCGGGGGCCGCCGCCTTTGCGAATGATGTAGATCCGCGTGCTGGCGATCCCCTCCAGCGCCATACCGCGCGCGTGTGCTCGGTTCAGCCTATGCAGCATATTCTCGACGAATTTGGGCTTGATATAATGTACAGCCTCAAACAGGTGGCCCGGCATTGTGAGCTCGATATTACACCCACGCTTTTCGACTGACCTGGCCAGCCAATCGGGGTTCAGGTGACGCCAGAACAAGGATTTGCCGGCAAAGTTCGTTCGGTGCTCATAGCCTTCGGCGACAGGCGTGATCGAAATCTTGCTGCGCTTCAGCAAGCGCCAATAGGAACGCAATGCCACCGCTTCAATCGACTGTGGATTGATTTCCGAAATGACCAAGTAGCCGTCCGGCGCGGTCACGCGGACCAGCTCGTCGAGCGAGGGCTCAATTTCTGGAACGTGCATCAACACACCCCAGCACAATGTCAGGTCGAAGCTGCCATCAGCAAAGCTCATCTTCGTAATGTCTTCACGCTGCACATCGACCCGATCCGACAATCCGTGCCGCGCAACATTTTCTCGCGTGCGCGGCAGAATGGCTTCCGAATAGTCGGCGGCCACAACATGATAGCCGTGCCGCGCAAGCCGGACGGAATTCGCGCCGATCCCGCTGCCAATATCCAGTGCCTTCGCGCCTTCCTTGTGTCCGACCGCACTTAAAAACTTGTCGTAGAGATATTGATAGACCTGCTCGTTCAAGTCGGAGCGGTACATACCTTCCCATGCATCATGGATGGCGGACTTGTTCATTTGCGCCTTAATCTCGGCGGCAAATTCTTCCTTCTTTTCGGGCTCGACGGTTGTAATGGCAATCAATCCTCTTGCGAGATCGGGAGATACAGTTCTCCAAGGGCATCTGTGAAGTCGATTTGGCAAGAAAGACGTGGCCGATATGTCCAACAATCCCGACATTCTACCTGTCCGATGGGTCGCGAATCAAATGTCCGCTTTTGGGAGCGTTTGTTTTGCCCCAAAACGTCCAAAATGTTGTCGGAAGAGGGCACCTCCCTAGCCCTCAAATCCCGCCGCCAGGAACCGCTCGGCAATCCCGGCATGCACGGCCGCGCCGCGCGCCATGACGCTGTCATCGAGCACCATCCGGTTCGAGTGCAGCCCGCAGCACTGGCGCCAGTCGCTGCCTTCGTGGCTGGCACCGAGGAAGAACATGGCACCGGGAGTCTTTTCGAGAACGTAGGAGAAATCCTCCGCGCCCATGACCGGCGCGGCCATCGTCTGCCAAGCCGCTTCGCCATAGAGATCCTCGACGACGGATCGGCCGAACGCGACCGCGCGACCGTCGCAGATCGTGACCGGGAAACCCTGCTCAATGTCAACGACGGCACTCGCGCCATGCGCCGCCGCGATACCGGTGGCGAGGCGCTTGAGTTCGATGCCGACGGCCTCGCGCTGGCGTGGCGAGAGCGTGCGGATTGTGCCCCACATCTCCGCCGTTTCGGGGATGATATTGTCGGTCGTCCCCGCCTTTATGTGCGCAATCGTCACCACGGCAGGATCGAAGACCGAGACCTTGCGGGTGATCATTGTCTGGATCGCCGAGACGATTTCACAGGCGACCGGAATCGGATCGAGCGCATCCTGCGGCATCGAGGCATGGCCGCCCCGCCCCGTCACGATGATATGCACCTTGTCCGATGAGGCGAGCAGGGGCCCTGCCCGGCCGGCGAACAGGCCATGCGGCGCGTTGGGCATGATATGGAGCGCAAACGCTGCATCGGGCATCGGATCGATCAGGCCGTCATCCAGCATGAAGCGCGCGCCATGATGCCCCTCCTCACCCGGCTGGAACATGAACATGACGGTGCCCGCCAGGGTATCGCGCTTCGCCGACAGCATCCGAGCGGCGCCCACCAGCATCGCGACATGGGTGTCATGCCCGCAGGCATGCATCACGCCGTCGCTGGCCGACGCGTAATCGAGCCCGGTATCCTCATGCAGCGGCAATGCATCCATGTCTCCACGCAGCAGGACGGTGCGACCATTGTCCGATCCGCGCAGAATGGCGATAAGCCCTGTCGTAGACGGGCCCTCAAGCAGTTCGAGTGGCAGCCCTGCCAGCGCGACCTTGATCTTCTCCAGCGTCTTCGGGTTCTGGAGTCCCAGTTCCGGCTCACCGTGAATCGATCGGCGCAAAGTCACAAGGTCTGGAAGGATTGCCGAAGCATCCCGGTTCCAGTCGTTCGTCATCTCGTTCATCGTGACCCTCCAAACAATTGCCGCCCCGCCAGATCGAGCATGATTTCTTCCGATCCGCCCCCGATCGCATTCACCCTGACTTCGCGGTAGATCCTCTCGATCTTCGAGCCGGTAATGTAACTCGCGCCACCCAGAACCTGCGCGGCATCGCGCGCAACGGCTTCGAGCATCCGCGTGGCCTGCACCTTGAGCATGGCGAAATCGGCAGGCTGATCGCGTTTCTGCTGAACCTGCCACGCGCACAGATCGACCCAGGCTTGTGTTGCATTTATCTGGCGCGCCATATCGGCGAGCTTGATGCGGATCGATTGGTGCTTGACCAGCGCCTTTCCGAACGTCTCGCGCTGCTGCGCCCATTCGCCTGCTTCCTTCAGGCAGACGCGCGCATAGGAACAACAGCTCATTGCCATGCCCAGTCGTTCCGCATTGAAGTTACGCATGATGCCAATGAACCCGCCATTTTCGGGGCCGATCAGATTGGCGACGGGCACTTTCACATCTTCGAAATAGAGCGCGGCGGTGTCCGAACAGCGCCAGCCCATCTTGTCGAGTCGCGTCCGCGACACGCCGGGCGCATCCATTTCGATCAGGAGCAGCGAGACGCCCGAGGCTCCCGGCCCGCCCGTGCGGACGGCACAGGTCAGCCAGTCACAACGCATGCCCGATGTGATGAACATCTTCGAGCCATTGACGATATAATGATCGCCAACGCGTTCAGCCTTGGTCTTCAGATTGGCGACGTCCGACCCGCCCGAGGGTTCGGTGATGCCGAGTGCGATGATCTTGTCACCCGCCAGCACCGGCACCGCGACGCGCCGCTTCATCTCCTCCGAACCCAGGGCCAGAATCGGCGGCAGGCCGATGCCGTGCGTCATGAGCGACGCGCCAAGCCCGCCCGCGCCGACAGCAGCGAGTTCTTCGGTTTGGGTCATGCCGTGAAAAATATCGAACCCTTCGGAATGGCCGCCAAACTCCTCGGGATAACGCAAGCCGAGAATCCCGGCCTCTGCCGCCTTTTTGTGCAGTTCGCGCGGCAGTTCGCCCTCGGCTTCCCAACGGTCGATGTGCGGCGCCACCTCCCGTTCGACAAAGCGCCGCACCGATTGCGCAAGCGCCTCATGCGTTTCGTCATAATAGGGCGAGCGGGCCCGCCATGCATCGAAATCCATCATGCGGGAAACAGACGATTGGTGATGCCAGCGCCTGCGGCGGAGGCCAGCCCAGTCAGGACCGTGCCCCAGATAATGTCGAGGACGGTGACCTTGAGGCTCCAGACCTTCAAGGTCGCGAAGTTGGTCAGATCATAGGTCATGTAGGTGAAGAAGCCGAACGCCGCGCCAGTGCAAAGCGCGGTCTTCCAGCTCCC
>JANLST010000285.1:0-6418 GCA_031362505.1 Sphingomonadales bacterium | reverse complement strand
TTGTGCCGCCTGCCCCCGGCGCAAGCGCAAAATCGGGTGGAACCACAAGGGGAGCCGCACGCGATACGGCAAATTCATCAGGCCGGTTGCGGCCAAAAACTCCGCTCGACGTGCCACAGGCGGACAGCAGGCTCAACATAGCGCCCGCAACAATCAGTTTACGCATTTTCATTCTCCGCCTTTGGTTTCCGGTCACGCACCAACAGGGCGCGCGCCAGCAGGATCAATACACCTATCGTAATCGCAGCGTCGGCAACATTGAAGACCAAAAAAGGTCTGAATTCGCCGAAATGCAAATCGGCATAGTCAACGACATGGCCGAAACGGACCCGGTCGAGCAAATTGCCGACCGCGCCGCCAAGGATGAGGCCGAGGCCAAGCACATCCGTCCGGTTGGATTCGCGCCAAAGCCAGCTTGCTACGAACACGCTGATTCCGCCGGTCAGCGCGACCAGCCCCCAGCGCATCGCATTGCTTTCGGCGGTCAGCATGCCGAGTGATACGCCATAATTGTGGACCAGCGTCAGATTGAAGATGGGCAAAAGGTAATGAGAATCGCCTTCCATCTCCAGGCCGAACGGTCCGGTGACAAGATACTTCATCACCTGATCGATCGTGAAGATGGCGAGCGCGAGCAAAAGGCCATTGCGGCGTTTGGAATCAGCCATTCACCACCTCATCGCACCGCACACAGAGCATGCCGTCTTCCGTGACTTCGGGCAGATGCCGCCAGCAGCGGCCGCATTTGTGATTTTCGGTTTTGGCCACGGTCAGTTTATCGCCGTTCGTGACCGAACCGGTAATGAACAGTTCTGGCAAATCGATACCCATATGGTTGCCCGGTACCGATACTTCAGCTTCAAGGCTTGAGCCGACAATCTTTTCCCGGCGCATGGGTTCGATGGCTTCAGTCACGTCACGGCGCAATTCGCGCAACGAGGCCCATTGCATAGCCAGGGCTTCATCCACGCATCCCGCATCGACCTCAGGCCATTCCAGAAAATGTACCGAACCCGCCTCATCGGGATACCGCGTTTGCCAGATTTCCTCCGCCGTAAACACCAGCACCGGCGCGGCGTAGCGCACCAGCGCGTGGAACAGCGTGTCGAGGACTGTGCGATAGGCCCGGCGCTTGAGCGCAGTCGGTGCGTCGCAATAGAGCGAATCCTTGCGGATATCGAAGAAGAAGGCCGACAGGTCGTTGTTCGCGAAATCCGTCAGCAGCCGCACATAGGTGTTGAAATCGAAATCATCGACGGCCTGCCGCAACTTCGCGTCCATGTCCGCCAGCAAATGGAGCACATAGCGTTCCAGTTCCGGCATCTCCGCCGGGGCCACGCGCTCCTCCTCGCCAAACCCCTCGAGCGCGCCGAGCAGATAGCGGAAGGTGTTGCGCAGCTTGCGATACTGGTCGGCCACCCCGTTCAGGATTTCCTTCCCGATCCGGTGATCCTCGGTGAAATCGACGCTCAGCGCCCAGAGCCGTAAAATGTCCGCGCCATAATCGCGCATCAGATCAAGCGGGTTGACCGTGTTGCCAAGCGACTTGGACATTTTCCGCCCGTCCTGCGCCATCGTGAAGCCGTGGGTCAGCACCGCCTTGTAGGGCGCCCGGCCGCGCGTGCCGCAGCTTTCAAGCAAGCTCGACTGGAACCAGCCGCGATGCTGATCGCTGCCTTCGAGATAGAGATCGGCCGGCCACTGCATGTCCGGCCAGCGTCCCGATTCGAGGACGAAGGCATGGGTGCAGCCGCTATCGAACCAGACGTCGAGAATGTCGGTCACGCGCTCATAGTTGGCAAGGTCGTAGTCATTGCCGAGCATCGCCTGCGCCGCGTCCTCGCTCCACGCATCGACGCCCTTTTCGCGGACGGCCGCGATGATCCGCGCATTGACGGCGGGATCGCAGAGATACTGCCCGGTCTTGCGATCGACGAAGAGTGTGATCGGCACACCCCACGCACGCTGACGGCTCAGCACCCAATCGGGGCGGCCTTCGACCATCGAACCCAGTCGGTTGCGGCCCTTTTCGGGAACGAAGCGAGTCGCGGCAATCGCCCGCATCGCGGTTTCGCGCAGTGTAAGTCCCTCCCCCCCTTCAGGGGGGGAGGGAAGAGCCGCGTCAGCGGCGAAGGGAGAGGGGGAAGTCGGCGAGGCCGCAGCGCTCCTCCCTCTCCCCGGCATCGCTTCGCTCTGCCGACCCTCTCCCCCTGAAGGGGGCGAGGGTAGGGTCCGGTCCATCGGCACGAACCATTGCGGGGTGCAGCGATAAATGACCTTGGCCTTGGAGCGCCACGAATGCGGATAGCTGTGCTGGTAATCCGCCGACGCCGCAAGCAAGCCGCCCGCGTCGCGCAGGTCCGAACAGATCGGGCCGTCGGGCGCGTTGAACTTCGCGTTGATAACCGAGCCCTGCCCGCCGAGCCACAGCCAGTCGGCGCGATACTTGCCGTCGCCTTCAACCGCGAAGACCGGCTCGATGCCGACCGACTTGCACAGCGCAAAGTCGTCCTCGCCGTGGTCCGGGGCCATGTGGACGAGGCCGGTGCCGGTCTCGGTGGTGACGAAGGCTGAGCCATCGAGGAAGGGTCGCGCTTTGGCGAAGAAGCCGCCGAGTGCGTGCATCGGGTGGCGGGCGATGGTTCCGGCGAGGTCTGAACCTTTGCCGGACCAAACCAAATCCCACCCATAACCATGTTCAACTGAAGGTGTATCAATGCTGGTGCGCTTGAAGAACGCGTCAGCCAGTTCAGCCGCAACCAACAGGGCTTTGCCCTCCGTTGACCGGATGGCGGCATATTTAACATCAGCCCCATAAGCCAAAGCCTGATTCACCGGGATCGTCCATGGCGTTGTGGTCCAGATCACCGCATGCGCGCCGACCAGTTCGGGGATCGGCGATTCCGTGATCTCGAACGCCACATCGATCTGCGTCGAGACGATATCCTCATACTCGACCTCGGCCTCGGCCAGTGCGGTCTTTTCGACCGGAGACCACATCACCGGCTTCGCGCCGCGGTAAAGCTGCCCCGACTCCGCAAACTTCATCAGTTCGGAAACGATCGTCGCTTCAGCTTCGAAATCCATCGTCAGATAGGGATGGTCCCAATCGGCATTGACGCCGAGGCGCTTGAGCTGTTCGCGCTGGGTGTTCACCCAATGCTGGGCATAGGCGCGGCATTCGGCGCGAAACTCGACCGGGTCGACTTCGTCCTTGTTGAGCTTCTTCTTGCGATACTCCTCCTCGACCTTCCATTCGATCGGCAGGCCGTGGCAATCCCAGCCGGGCACATAGGGCGCATCCTTGCCGAGCAGGGTCTGCGTGCGCACCACCATGTCCTTGAGGATATGGTTGAGCGAATGGCCGATATGCATGTCCCCGTTGGCGTAGGGCGGGCCATCGTGGAAGATGAACTTCTCACGCCCCCGCCGTTGGTCGCGCAGCTGATCATAAATTCCCATCTCCTGCCAGCGCGCCAATATACCCGGCTCCTTCTGGGGGAGGCCGGCTTTCATCGGGAAATCGGTCTTCGGCAGGAAGACCGTGTCTCTGTAATCGGGCGCGTCAGTCATATCGCCGCGGGCCTTAGGCGAGCGGACGCGCCGTCGCAAGCTATCGCCGAATCGACGGGCCGATCAGCGCGGCATCCTCCAGCCAGAGCATGCCGGTATAGGCACGCGGTACCTCCGGGATCTGTTCGAGTTGCGTCAGGCCGGGAATGCTGTCGGCCGGTTCGCCCGGCGCCGTCAGGATCACGCGCGTCCCGGCCGCCTTCATCCGCGCCTGAAACCGTTTGGGCCAGCCCGCGACTTTCCATTTCTGATCGAGCGGCACAAGGATCGTTCCTCCTCTACAACTTGCAGGAACCAGCCCCAGCCAGCCGCGCGTCACATAGTCCGCAAAGCAGGTCCGTCCCTCGATGATGGTCCAGGCCCAGGCTCCAGGCGCCTTTGCGCGGATCGCGGCAATCGCGGCAGGGTCGCCGAGAAAGCCATAGCGTTCATCGATTGGTCGTTTCAGCCGCCCGAATATCGCCAGTGCCTTTTCGGCATCGCTGACCTTCAGGATGAAATGATAACGGGGGAATTGCGCCAGCGCCATTTCTGCCGTCATGCAGCCCTTGGGGCTGTCTGTTTCGATCACCACCCCGCCGCCCGCATCGATCAGCGCACGGCGCGTGCTTTCGAGTGTGGCGCACCCGCCCTTGTTCCTGCTGTGAGCGGCGATCAACGCCAGCCCGCCCGAAGGTTCCGGCGCCAGCCACGATGCGTTGAGAAAGGACAGCAAGACCAACGCAATCGCGATGGCCCATTTGATCAAATTGCCAACCTTCACCTTGTTTCCCTAGTTCCGATCCGCAAGCAACGAACGCGCAATCTCGGAATCGTGTTCCATGCGGGATACCAGGGCATCCAGCGTGTCGAATTTCGCTTCGGCACGGATGAAGGCGTGGAATTCGACTTCGATCGTCTGGCCATAAAGATCGCCGGAAAAATCAAAGAAAAAGGGCTCGAGCAATTCCTTGGGCGGGTCGAACGTTGGCCGGATACCGAGATTGGCCACGCCATCGCGCATCGTGCCATCGGGGAGGCGTCCGCGCACCGCATAGATTCCATAGAGCGGGCGCAGGTAGGTCGCCATATCGATATTGGCCGTCGGAAAGCCGAGCTTCCGCCCGTTTTTGTCGCCATGCTGGACGACGCCTTCAACAGCAAAGGGGCGGGTCAGGAGGCGGGTTGCGGTTTCACAATCTCCGGCCTGCAGTGCGTCGCGAATGCGGCTCGACGAGACGGCCTCAATTCCGTCATCCACGGGCGCGACAGCCTCGGCGACAAAGCCGTGCCTGCTCCCGAGTTCAGCGAGAACGCCGACATTGCCGCCGCGTCCTTTGCCGAACGTGAAATCTTCACCTGTCACCACGCCCGCGATGCCCGCCAGTCGTTCAACCACGAACTGTTCGGCCGTCAGGCTGGCCAGCGTTTCGTTAAAGGGAAAGACGATCATCGCGTCTGCGCCCGCATCCGCAAAAAGTCGTTCGCGCTGGTTGAGGCTGGTCAAGCGGAAGGGTGGGGTATCGGGCCTGAAATAGCGGACTGGGTGAGGGTCGAAGGTGGCAACCAGTGCAGGCCTTCCCTCGGCACGCGCACGTTCGACCGCGCGTCCGACGACTGCCTGATGGCCCTTGTGAAACCCGTCAAAATTTCCCAGCGCGACGATCCCGCCGCGTAAGCGGGAAGGAACCGCCGAGCCGCCATCGAGCCGCTCCATGCGGGTGCTATAGGAAGGCCTTAGCGCAGCGGCAACACCTGCCCAAGCACGCGCAGCACATTGCCCCCCATCACCTTGGCGATATCGGCATCGGTGAAGCCGCGATCGATCAGCGCTTGCGTCACAAGGGCCAGTTTTGCGGTGTCGAAACCTGTGGTGGTCGCCCCGTCAAAATCCGAGCCGAGCCCGACATAGTCGATGCCCACCAGATCGCGGACATGGGCAATCGCCTCGGCGACCTTGGCAGGCGCTGTGCCGCAAACAGCAGCATCCCAATACCCAATGCCGATCACGCCGCCGGTTTTTGCGATCCCCCTGATTTCCTCATCGGTCAGGTTGCGATTGACCTTGCAGGTTGCCTGCACCCCACCATGTGAGGAAACGACCGGGCGGGTGGCCATTGCCAGCACGTCGGCGACTGTCTTGTGGCTGGAATGGGCAATGTCGATAACGATATGCCGCCGTTCGAGTTCGCCGACGACCGTCCGCCCGAGCGGAGTCAGCCCGCCCTTTTTCAGACCGTGCATCGAGCCCGCGATCTCATTGTCAAAGAAATGCGTCAGCCCCGCCATCCGCATTCCCGCCGCTTGCAACCGGTCAAGATTGGAGAGCTTGCCTTCGAGATTCTGCAACCCCTCGACCGAGAAGAGCGCGCCGGTCACCTGCTTGCCAGCCGCGCGGTCGGCCAGTAGCCTGGACAGATCCTGCGACGTCCTGATGAATCTCAACCGCCCACCCGAATTATCCGCAGCGCGTTGGAGTTTTTGAGCATGGAAGAGCGAACGTTCGAGGATCGACGTCCATGTCCGAGGGGGTTGGAGCTGGGCGAACGTCAGGAGCGTGATATTGTCGCTATCAGCCCCGTTTGCGTCGTAATTCTGCCCCTTGGGCGTCTTGGAAACCGAAGAGAAAACCTGCAACGCAACATGGCCGTCCTCAAGTCGGGGCAAATCGACATGCCCACGGGCGGCCCGATCAAGCAGGCTGCGTTGCCACATCAACGTGTCTGAATGCATGTCGGCAATGGCCAGCGTCTTGTGAAGCGCCAGCGCGCGCGGGCTGGCGGTCGCCGCAACCGGCACGACCTTGTTCATGCTCCGCTCGACGACGCCGGGGGCGAAGAGAAAAAAGCCGGCAAGGGCAGCCACG
>JANLST010000246.1:0-5340 GCA_031362505.1 Sphingomonadales bacterium | reverse complement strand
CAAAGACAGCAACATTTCGCCCGAAGCCACCATCAAGTATGAGATATCGGACGATTTCAACGTCTTCGCTTCCTACAAGACGGGCTTCAAATCGGGCGGGATCGATAACAGCGCGCTGCCCTCATCGAACCTGCTTGGCTTTGCCAGCCCCGATCCGGCTGTTCGGGCTGCGACTGCGGCAGGCTTGGTCTTCAAGTCTGAAAAGGCGCGGGGCGGCGAAATCGGCTTCAAGTCGCAGTTGGCCGGCAGGACGCTGACGCTCAATGGCACGATCTACCACTACACCTACAAGGATTTGCAGGTGCAGTTGTTCAACGCGACAACCATTCAGTTTATCACCCTCAACGCCGGTAAAGTGACCACCAAGGGCGCCGAACTCGAAATGCGCTGGCGGACCCCGCTTGAAGGCTTGAGCTTCAGCGCAAATCTTGCCTACCTCAAAGGAAAAATCGCCCAGGACTTCTTTACTCCCGGACCTGATGGGATCGCGGGTAATGCCGACGACGTCAACCTCAAGGGTCGTTCCGCTGGTCGCGCACCGGAATGGTCGGGCAACTTGGGTTTTGACTATACCGCGCCGATCGGCGATAGCCTGTCGCTGCAGCTCGGTGGCAACATGGTCTTCTCCGCCAGCTACTTCACCACCGTCGCCAACCCGTTCGACTACGTCCAGCCGTCCTATCAGACCTTCGACGGCCGTATATCGTTCGGCGACATTGGCGACAAATGGCGGATTGCCTTGGTTGGCGTCAACCTGACCGATAAGATTGTCACGCAAACCTCAGGCCCTCGCCCGTTCGCAAACGGCCCCAACCCGTTTGGTGTTCCGGTTGGCGACGATCTTATCGTGCAGCAGAACCGGGGTCGCCAAGTCTTCGTTGAAGCCAGCTTCAAGTTCTGACCGGCGTTCTCCTGCCGATCCGAAATTATGCCGCCCCAGAAATGGGGCGGCTTTTTTTTGACGGGTCGCTGGGGCGTCTTGCTGAATATCGGCCACACCGCCGTCATGCGGAACTCGTTTCAGCATCCAAAGCGACAGACTGCGTGGCTGTATGGATCCTGTAACAGCGACCCGCCGGGAGCCAGGATGACAATGCCGAGAGATCAAACTTGTTCGCTGCATCGGGATCAGCAGGCTGAATAACCATATGCTGGTCATGATAGAGGATTGCACTTCCGGGGCGTTCGGACGCCTGAGCATCGGCGCGCGCCGTGCTTGGTTTGACAAGGCAACCGTGTGAAATCAGGTCAAGCATCGTGACCTTTTCCGGGCAGGCGTCCATCGAGCAATCGCCGCCACGGATCTCGGCGTTCTCTATATTTCCAGAAGCATCCATGTTCCATGAGCACCAACTTATTTGATAGTGGCAGGTCATGGAGTTTGCCTTAGGCTAAGCAAACTAGGAAAAAATCTTCCTGCGCAAAGGCGCGGAAGGGATGTAATATTATTGCTTGGGAGGGCACCTTGAAAAAATCGCTGAATTCTGGCTTCAAGTTCAACCTGCTGGCTGGAGCTGCTGCTGGTTGCCTGATCTTGCCCAGCGTCGCTTATGCACAGGCTGCGGCCGATGAGGTTGAGGCGGACACAATTTATGTTTTAGCCCGCAAACAGACTGAAACCCTTCAAGAAGTTCCTGTTACTGTGACGGCTGTGACGAGTGAGACGCTGGACAATTATGGGATCAACCAAGTCCAGGATGTTGCAAGCCGTGTCCCGACCCTGAATGTTCAGGTTGGCGGCTCCGGTTCGGGCGGTTCCATTTCATTGCGCGGCGTCGGCTCGTCGGCCATCTCGGCCTCGTTCGACTCCGCCGTGGCGTTCGACATGGACGGCGTGGTGATGAGCTCGATGCGCCTTGTCCAGGCCGGCTTCTTCGACGTCAAGCAGATCGACGTGCTCAAGGGCCCGCAATCGCTCTTCTTCGGCAAGAGCGCGTCGGCCGGCGTTTTCGCGATCCGCTCTGCAGACCCGACCAAAAGCTGGCAAGTGGGCGGCAAGGCCTCCTATGAATTTGAAGAGCGCGGATATGTCGCTGGTGGCTATATTTCCGGGCCGATCAGCGACTCGCTTGGCATTCGCGTTGCGGCACAATATACCGATGCGTCGCGCTACAATCAGATCCAGCCTGGTGTTACAACAGTCAACCCGAATCGCAGTCTATCGGATTTTGTTGGACGCGTTACGCTGGCGTGGGAGCCTTCGGACCAGTTCAAGGCCAATCTGAAACTCAACTACATCACCAACCGCAATGATGGCGCGTCAGCCTTTGCCGACACCCATTGCGGATTCAATGGCCGGGCGGACGAAGTGATATTGCTCAGCGGCGCTATTGCCATTCCTTCTGGAGCAAACTGTAATTTCAAGGACAAATATTATGCCATCGTCGATTCGTCGACGACGGCAACCACCAAGTTTCCTGACGGCAGCGCTGGCGTGAAAAACTACAAGGGCCGTCCGTTTGGCAAAACCAATATCTTCTTCGGTCGCCTGAACTGGCAAGTCGAGTTGACAGATGCCCTCACATTCTCGTCGGTCTCGGGCCTCATGAAGCTCAATTCTGTCGACTTTGAGAGCTATAGCTATGTGGGTGTGGGGCCTGCCTTCAATCCCAATGGTGTTCCGGTGGGAGCAATCGCTCCAAGGCTGGGCGCCATCAACACACCCGGCAGGGCGTTGGGCATGGGCTCGAGCGATCCACGCAACAAGACCGACCAATTCTCCCAGGAATTCCGCCTCGCCAGCGACTTTGATGGGGCCATCAACTTCCAGTTGGGCGCATTCTACGAGAATCGCGTGCTCGATTTCAACACGTCGCAGCAGGCGGTTAACATCTCTATCATTGCGGCTGACCCTATCACGGGCAACACCTATGACTATTTCAAGAAGCACAGGACCAAGACCGACACCGTGTCGTTTTTTGGCAGCTTCAGTTTTGACGTGAGCGAGAAGCTCGAGCTTTCGGGCGGTCTGCGCTGGACCCAGGAGAGAAAGGTCAACACCATCACGGTGCCTTATGTTCACCGGTTCCTGGGCCCAGGACCGGCATTTATCGGGAGCGGTTTCTTCTCCGGCCCGATCAACTTCAGGGACAGCAACCTTTCTCCCGAAGTTTCGCTCCGCTACAAGGTTACGGATGACATCAGCCTTTACGCGGCATACAAAACCGGTTTCAAATCGGGCGGCATCGACAACTCAGCGCTGCCATCCAACAGCCTCAGTCAGGCGGCATTGACCGGCAATTTCGGTGCGCTCATTTACAAGTCGGAAACTGCCAAGGGCGGCGAAGCGGGCGCGAAGATGCAGTTTGCAAACCGTTCAGTCACACTCAATGTGTCAGCGTTCGATTATATATTCACGAACCTGCAACTCCAGAATTTCAACTCGACGACTATCCAGTTTGTAACGTTCAACGCATCCGAACTCACCAGCAAAGGCCTTGATCTTGACTTCTCGTGGCGGTCGCCGGTCAACGGTCTGAGCTTTTCTGGCGGCTTGGGCTATACCGATGCCAAGTTCACGAAGGACCTGATCATTGGTCGTAACGCCGACCCACAGTTCCCTGAATCGACCCCCACCGTAACCAAGCCGTCTCCATCCGAAAATCTTCGGGGCCGGGCTGTCAGTCGCGCTCCCAAGTTATCGGGCAATGTCGCCTTTGACTGGTTGACACCTGTCAGCGATGGTCTGGCGTTCGGTCTGAATGGGAACATGGCCTATTCCAGCTCATACTGGACAGCCAACAACTCAAACTTCACCATTCAGCAACGACCGTTTGGCGATTTCAAACAGAAGGGCTATGTGTCGTTTGACGGCAGTATCTCGATCAGCGATCCCGACAAGAAGTGGAAACTTGCAGTGGTGGGTGTAAACCTCACCGACAAGGCCTATGTGCTGACGAGCGGAACGCGCCCGTTTGCGGCTCCCCCCGGTGGTTTGGGTGTACCCGGTTCGGCCACCTTCGTCCCGCGCGGTGACGATCTGGTTGTCAACATGAACCGTGGCCGCCAGCTGTTTGTGGAGGCCAGTTTCAAGTTCTGATCAACACTCTCCCATTGATCTGAAAATTATGCCGCCCCAGAAATGGGGCGGCTTTTTTCTTGGTTGCGGAGGATTGGACAAACGCAAACAGGCGCCGTCGGCAAATCCCGCTTCAGGCGCGCCGCTTCAGGTCATCCGACACGCAATTGCTGGCATGCCTGCCGCGGGATCAGGCAACCGATACTCGCACGGGAATGGCGCTTTGTACGACCATGCCGGTGATCGGGTCCATGCCGTGGACGTCGTCGAGCAAGCGGTTGGTTGATCCGCCCTTTTCATGGACGTCGTCCTTTCCGGCATCATCATCGCCCCAGGCGTGAGACATCGAGATAACGCCTCGCCGGACCTTGTCGCTGGCTTTGGTAACCGCAAAGATCGATGCGACGCGCGATGTGATTTCGATGACGTCGCCATCCGCGATTGACAATGCCGAAAGATCATCCGGGTGGAAGAAGGCCGGATTGGTCGGCATTTTCTTCTTGAGGTGCGGAAAGGTATGGCCGTTGCTGTTGTAGCGGTGCTTTGAGCGGCGTGAAATCAGGCTGAAGTCAAATCCGTCTGCCTCCGGCCGCTTCGCAACATAGTGTCCGAATGCGTCCGGCATGGCGCCAGCCGAAAGATCAAACTTGTTTGCCGCATCGGGATCAGCAGGCTCGATCGTCAGATGCTGGTCGTGATAGAGTATCGCACTTCCGGGGCGTTCCGCAGCCTGCGCATCGGCGCGCGCCTTGCTTGGTTTGACAAGGCAACCGTGCGAAATCAGGTCAAGCATTGTGACCTTGTCCGGGCAGGCGTCCATCGAGCAATCGCCGCCGGGGAATGACAGCTGGAGCCCCATATGTTTTGCGAGCCACCAGAGCATTTCATATTCGTCCATCGTGTCACCCGGCGCGGGGACCATTGCCTCGGTGTAATGGGCATAGGGCTCTTCACAAAAGGGTTGCGAGACATTGTTGATGTCTTCGCGTTCAAGACACATGCTGGGCGCAAGGATCAGGTCTGCGCGCTTGGCACTGGCCGACATCCAGGGATCAACCTGAACGAACAGCTCCACCGCATCCAGTGCCTTGCGCACCTTGTGCTGGTTGGGAAAAGCAATTTCAGGATTGCCGCCGATCGAGATGAGGACCTTCACTTGGCCCTCTCCTGGCGTCAATATCTCATCGGCCAGGACCGGACAGGGCATTTCCTGACCAAGCTTGCCAATGCCGCGGATGCGTGATTGGGCAAATCCTTCGCCAAACATCGGCACGGGCGGCGCCACCTGCGCCTTTTTGGGGCCTGCGGCAAAAGGCATGAAA
>JANLST010000234.1:0-3656 GCA_031362505.1 Sphingomonadales bacterium | reverse complement strand
CGCCAGCACGAACGCCGACGCTCAGGATGACAGTGCCGATCAGGCGGATGCGCAGCAAGCTGCGCCCGAGCCGGATGAACAGATCGCGTCCGTCGCTGATCAGCCCAAAGTCGGGAACCCGCCAGCGAATTCCGTTGCAAGTGCCCCTGTCGTCACCCACGATCCATCCTTCCCTGTCCACCATGCTGCCGCGCCGCCGCCTGCCGCCGCAACGGCGCCCGTCAATACAGTCGCTGCGCCAGTCAAACGTCAATACTAGCGTTTGGCCTTGTGGATCATAACAAGAACATATAGTCTCTCAAACCGATCTATCGATCGTCAGGAGGCTAGAAATGCAACACGATTCCCGCCTGCGCGAAGCCGCGCGTGCGATCTACAATAGCGTCTACCCGTCAGAAGAATGGTCACCGCTTGCCTTCGAAGAGGCCGAGCAGCATCGTTCAATCCATTACCGAAATGCTGTCGAGGCTGCGCAACAGGTGCAACTTCAGCTCCTGTCAGACAATGCCCGTCAATTGAGGCTGTTTTAGCCGGGGCAATTTTCACGGATTTGGAAGCAAACAAAGGCGGCGCTAAGTTGACCGTCTGCTAATCGGCGACATAAGTTTTTGGAATGGATTGACAGCAAGGGCGACCCTATGTTCGGGTTCATATTCAAAGCTGGCACCCAACCGGGCCAATTTGTGAGGGGGAATCATGACAACCATTCGAAACCGCAACATAATGGCCGGGCAAAGTGCCTTGATGAGCAGCGCAATTTTGACGATTGCGCTCGCAATGTCTCCTGCTCCGGCGAACGCGCAAACGGCCGATGAAGCGACGATTGCGGAGGATTCTCCGGCAGACATCGTAGTCACGGCCCAACGACGCGAGCAAAAGCTGCAGGATGTTGGCATCTCGGTCAGCGTCTTGGGAAACAAGGCGCTCGGTGACCTCAACATTACCAATGCGACCGACATCGCCCGCGCGATCCCCAACCTGAAATTCAATGCCTATTCATCATCTCAGGTGGTTTTCAACGTCCGCGGCGTTTCGCAGAATGACTATGGTGACCAGCAGGAACCGCCGGTCGCGGTCTATCAGGATGAAGCTTATGCAAGTTCGATCAACACCGCGAGTTTTCCGATCTTCGATCTCGCCCGGGTTGAGGCCCTGCGAGGCCCTCAGGGCACACTTTTCGGCCGCAATGCGACCGGTGGTGCGGTTCAGTTCATATCCAATCAGCCATCGAAGGATTGGGGCGGTTATGTAACGGGAACCTATGGCCGGTATAACCAGACAATATTGGAGGCCGCCATTTCAGGCCCGCTCGGCGATACTCTGGGAATCCGGATTGCAGGTATTTATGATCATGACAGCGGCTTCATAAAGTCGCTGGTTCCCGGCATTCCTGATCGCGGCGCGAACAACCATTTTGCGATTCGCAGCATATTGGCCTGGGAGCCGTCTTCGGATTTCAAGGCCCGCGTCACGGTTCGGTATGCCAAGGTGAACAAGGAACGCCAGGCCGGGCTTTATTCGAGTGAGCCGGCTTGCCCCAATGCCCAATTCCAGGGTGAATTTCTGGCGCCTACCGCGACATGCGCCTATTGGATCGGAATTGGCACGCCCGGGCCAGGCACGACGGCGACCGGTTTTCGCAACGATGCGATTACGCCGTCACGGGGAGGCACACCATTTGCAACTCAGGAAACGTCTCCTTCCTATGTCAACCGCAGCCTTTTTGGATCAACACTGCGTCTCGATGCAGCGTTCGGCAATTTCGATTTTGTTTCAATCACCGACTACCAGCACCTTCGCAAATTTTATGTTGAGGGTGGCGACGCATCGCCTGATCTCGGTGTGGTCTTTTTCCAGGGTGCCAAATCAAACCAGGTCTCCCAGGAGTTCAGGTTATCAACCAAATTTGGCGCAAATCAGCTTGTCGTTGGGGCCTATGGCTTGATTATCGACGGCGATTTCACCGGCAAATTTGCATCGCCATTCTATGGCTATGATCCAAGCGTTGCCTTTTCCCAGCGCACCGAGTCTGTTGCTTTTTTTGCTCAGGACGAACTTGAGCTTTCCGACAAGGTCAAACTGATTGGAGGCTTGCGTTACTGGCGCGACAAGAAGCGCGGCAATTATGTCGGGACCGAGCCAAGCACAGGCGTTGGCATCAACTTTGGGCCCGGCGGAACGACCTATTCCAGTTTCGGAGTGCTGCAACCGCTTACGGGTATTTCCGTAAACGGCCGTTCTGCGACGCCAACATTCAGTGGTCTCACCGCACGAGCCGAAATCGACTATAAACCAGTCGATAACATCCTGCTCTATGCGAGCTACAACCGCGGCAGCAAAAGCGGTGGGTTTACCTTTTCCACGGGAACGCCGTTTGCCGGGTTTGAGACTGCGTTCCTGAACGGCATACCCTATAAACCCGAAGTGCTGGATTCCTACGAGGTGGGATTGAAATCCACACTCAGCCGTTTCAGCACGCTGAATCTCGCGGCGTTCGTCTATCACTACAAGAATTATCAGGCCTTTGCCCAAGTCGGCCCGATCCAGTCCGTTATCAACCTGCCCGCGACGGCAAAGGGGCTCGAAGCAGAGCTGAATGTCCGCCCTGTTGACGGGCTTTCGCTGCAGGTTGGTGCGTCATTTCTCGACAGCAAGGTCAAGAATATCCTGCTCCCGGATCTGGCGTCGATTGTAACGCATGACCTTCCCCAAGCTCCGGGGTTTTCAGGCAATGCGCTGGCACGATATGAATTTTCGCTCGGTGGTGGAACCGCGTCGCTGCAAGCGGATGTCCAGTATTCCGGCAAATTCTGCTTTACCGTGTTGTGCGCACCGGTTGAACAAGAGCGTGCCTATACCGTTGCCAACGGTCGGATAGGTTTTGCGGGTGAGGATGGGCGCTGGGAGATCGCGGCTTTCTTGAACAACGCATTCAACCGCAAATATCGCGCCTATGCCTTTGACAGTTCATTGTTTGCAGGACTTGTGGCGGGTGTATACGCCAAGCCGCGGACGTGGGGCATTACAGCCACGGTCCACTTCGGTGCCAATAAATAGATGGACCATTTCGCTTGAATCCTGGTGCAACAGGTGCCGTCGCTCAGGATAACCTTGGTGGAGCAGGTGGACCACCTGCGGCCAGGCAACTCCATCGCGAACTGAGCTGGCGCGACGCATTCTGGGCGTCGAGCGGTGTCCCTGCTGGCGTACTGCTTACAATGGGTGGCGTTGCGACCGTTATTGGCCAGCCATCCTGGGTTGTGTGGATCGTATCGATCCTGATGGGCTTTGTGCAATCGTTCGTTTACGCTGAAATCGCAGGCCTTTACCCTCACAAATCGGGCGGTGCATCCGTCTATGGTGCTGCGGCATGGCTGCCTTACAGCAAGTTCATCGCGCCGGTTTCTGTGTGGTGCAACTGGCTGGCATGGTCTCCTGTGCTGGCTCTGGGGACGAGCCTTGGCGCTGGATATGTGATGGCCAGCCTTTTCCCGCCGGACGCTGCCATCAATGTGTGGAAGATCAACCTGCTGGATCTTGGATTCATCCGTGAGGGCCAGCACCTGCGTGTCAACATGGTGTCGATTATCGCGGCGTGTTTCCTGCTGCTGACGTTCGCGTTGCAGCATCACGGGGCGGCCCGCGCCGCATCGGCC
>JANLST010000203.1:0-4602 GCA_031362505.1 Sphingomonadales bacterium | reverse complement strand
GCGACAAGGCTGATCGCATCCTCGAACAGGCGCGGCAGGCGGGTGTCGAGCCAGTCGGCAATATCGGTCAGCAGCTTGAGCGGCACATCCTGGTGCACGCCGCCGGGCCGGAACCACGCCGCGTGCATCCGCGCGCCCGAGGCGCGCTCGAAGAAATTCAGGCAATCCTCGCGGATTTCAAACATCCACAGGTTCGGCGTCATCGCGCCAACATCCATCACATGGCTACCAAGGTTGAGCATGTGATTGCAGATGCGGGTCAGTTCGGCGAAGAACACGCGCAGATATTGGGCGCGGAGCGGCACTTCAAGATCGAGCAGTTTCTCGATGGCCAGCACATAGCTATATTCCATCGCGAGCGGCGAACAGTAATCGAGCCGGTCGAAATAGGGCAGCGCCTGCAGATAGGTTTTGTACTCGATCAGCTTTTCGGTGCCGCGGTGGAGCAGTCCGATATGCGGGTCGAGCCGTTCGACAATCTCTCCGTCGAGTTCCATGACCAGCCGCAAAACACCGTGTGCCGCCGGATGTTGCGGGCCGAAATTGATCGTGTAGTTATGGATGGTGTCATCGCCGGTAGTCGGGGCGACGTCTTGCACGAGGTTCATGCCTTGTCCCCCTTTTCATCGCCGGGAAGGATATAGTCGGCACCCTCCCATGGGCTCATGAAGTCGAACGTGCGGAAATCCTGCGCCAGTTGCACCGGCTCATACATCACGCGCTTATGCTCTTCGGAATAGCGCAGCTCGACATAACCGGTCAGCGGGAAATCCTTGCGCTGCGGATGGCCGGTAAAGCCATAGTCAGTCAGGATACGGCGAAGGTCAGTATTGCCCTCAAACAGCACCCCATACATGTCGAACACTTCGCGTTCGAGCCAGCCCGCGACCGGCCAGATGCCCGTGACGGACGGAACCGGTTGATCCTCATTCGTCGCGACATGGACGCGGATGCGGTGGTTTTTCGTGACGCTCAGCAGGCAATAGACAACTTCGAAGCGCGGATCGCGATCGGGCCAGTCGACACCGGCAATTTCCATCAATTGCTGATAATCGAGCGTATCACGCAGTTGCATCATGCAGCCGAGCAGGTCGGCAGGCGCGACATGGAGCGCGATTTCGCCATGAGCCTCAACCGCGTCGATCAGGTCCTTGCCGAGCGCCTTTTTAGCGGCATCGATGACGCCGTCATTGCTTGCATATCGGGGAGCAGAATGGCTCAACGCTCAATTGTTCCCATGCGCCGGATCTTCCGTTGCAACTGCATGATACCATAGAGCAGCGCCTCTGCGGTTGGCGGGCATCCCGGGACATAGATGTCCACCGGCACGATCCGGTCGCAGCCACGCACGACACTGTAGCTATAGTGATAATAGCCGCCGCCATTGGCGCAGCTGCCCATCGAGATCACATATTTGGGGTTCGACATCTGATCATAAACGCGGCGCAGCGCAGGGGCCATCTTGTTGCACAGCGTGCCCGCCACAATCATGACGTCCGACTGGCGCGGAGATGCGCGCGGAGCGACTCCGAACCGTTCAAGGTCATAGCGCGGCATGTTCACATGGATCATCTCGACCGCACAGCAGGCCAGGCCGAACGTCATCCACCACAGCGAGCCGGTCTCGGCCCATTGAAACAATTCTTCGGCACCAACGACAAGGAACCCCTTGTTCGAAAGTTCATCATTCAGGCCATTGAAAAAGCTCGCCTCAGGCGGCGTATCGGTCGATGGCGCGGCGAGTTCTACTCCCATTCGAGCGCTCCCTTCTTCCATGCATAGACAAGCCCGAGAACCAGTTCGAAAAGGAATATCATCATCGCCACCCAACCGGTCCAGCCGATATGCTTGAGGCTTACCGCCCAAGGGAAGAGGAAGGCCGCTTCAAGATCGAAAATGATGAAGAGGATCGCAACGAGATAGAAGCGGACGTCAAACTGGGCGCGACTCCCTTCGAATGCGGGAAAGCCGCATTCATATTCGGAGAGCTTTTCGGCAGTCGGATCATGTCGGCCTGTAAATCGGGCCGCCAGCATCGGCAGAAAAACAAAGGCCGACGACAGAACCAGCGCGATGGCCAGGAATAACAGGATCGGCAGATATCCGGCGGCGACCGAAGACATGGCTAGGATTCCCTTTTCCCGACACGAATGGTCAAGATTCGAGGCGGCTTTAGGCGAGGCAAGGCATGTTCGCAAGCACGAGAAGGCCAATTTCAAGGTGTGACGGCGGTCATTGCCTTACGCTTCAAAGATGTGGATTCCTTACAAGACAGGATCGCGTTATCAAGGCAGGGAGAGTTCAGCTTGATGACGCAACTCACTATCGCTGCAAAAGGGAAGATCGAGATGAAGATATTTGCATGTGCTGCCGCTGTACTGTTCGCATTTTCCGGCACGGCGCAAGCCCAAATGGTGCGCGCCCAAGACCCCTCCTCGGTCGTTCGCGCGCTGCAAGGCGCCGGCTACAAGGCCGAGTTGACCAAGGATGACACCGGCGATCCGCTTATCCGCAGCACGTCTTCGGGCTCCGCGTTCGCGATCTTCTTTTTCGGCTGCACGAAGAACGTCGATTGCGGCACGATCCAGTTCTTCGCGGGCTTTGATCGCGATAAATCGCCCTCGCTCAGCCAGATGAACGACTGGAACAGCAAAAAGCGTTTTGGTCGGGCCTATATTTCGGACAAGGGCGCCGCGCGGATCGAGATGGATGTCGATCTCGACGATGGCGGGATCAGTTCAAAGCTGTTCGAGGATAATCTGGAGTTCTGGGTACTTCTGATGGCGCAGTTCGAAAAGCACATCGAAAGCTGAGGATCTAGCGGCGCTCTTCAAAGCTGGCGTCGTCCGGGCGAACGGCAGACGTTTCCTTTGGCCTGGGCCCAGATGGAAGTGCAATGGCACGGATGGCTGTTTCGCGGGCTTTTGCAATCGATTTACCGGATCGATCAAACCGGTCCCATTGGGCATCGGCGATATAAACCAGCTGCCCCGCGATGAACACGCCAAGCGTTGGGTCGCCGGGGCCTTTCAGTGTCACCAGTAATTCGCTGGCGACATCACCTTGCGCTTCGAAAGTCAGGCGAACAATTCTGCGGCCGTCACCGTTGACAATCGCCAGCAACGTATCTCCATCCCGCACCAAACCGTCGATTCCCTTAAGTGGCGTAATCAGGATCGCTGACTTTGGCTTCTTGAGGTCAACCCGAAAGAGTCCGCGTCCATAGTCTGCAACGTAAAGCGTCCGTCCGTCGCGCGATACAGCCATACCCTGCGCGCTGCGAAACGTGCCTGGCGCGACCAACGGCAAAAGCGCTGTGCAGCCCGGCTTGCAAAGATAAACAGCGCCGGTGGCGGCATCGCTGACATAGACAGAGCCGTCCGGCGCAATCGTCACATCGCCAGGTTGAGCAAGTGTATCACCAACTGGCACAGCAGCGCGACCGACCGGCACGAATCCTTGCGACGTTACACCAATCAACCCGCGAAAGCCGTTCTTATTTACGGTCGGTCCGGCAACTCCGCTCGAAATCCAAAGTATGCCGCGCCTCTGGTCCACCGCCATGCCAAAAAGTCCGGCTGTGCTGTACGGCAATACGGCGCGGCGCCAATGATCGCCTTCACGCACCAGCAACGCACCGTCCTCAACGGTTCCAGCGAACATCTGGCGGCTGCGCGCGTCCCAGGCGACCCCTTCAACAAGGCCGAACTCAGCCGGGATTGTGGTTTCCGGAACATCGGCTGCAGCAAGTGCGAGAAGCGCAAGCGCTGCAAAAACTCTCACCGAAGCGCGCCGGCCACCAGCTTGTGAAGCTTCGAATGTATCGCGTCGTTCCCCGCGAGAAACTCGCTTCGGTCCATCGCCCGGTCACCGCCACGAAAATCGGTCACAAAGCCGCCTGCCTCGCGGATCAGCAACATGCCAGCAGCGACATCCCATGGCTGGAGATCTGCCTCCCAATATCCGTCAAAACGCCCCGCCGCGACCCAGGCCAGATCAAGCGAAGCTGCACCATAACGGCGAATTCCCGCAACATGGGGGGCAACCGCCCCAAAGATTCGGCTCCATTGCGCGAAATCTCCATGTCCATGAAAGGGAATACCGGTCGCAATCAGCGATTCAGTCAGGTCGCGGCGTGCGGAAACCCGCAACCGCTGGTCCTGCAGCCACGCGCCCCTTCCCTTTTCAGCCCAGAAGCTTTCATCCGTCAAAGGCTGGTAGACCAGCCCGGTCGTGATCTCGCGTTTCCCGCTCGGCATCGGCTCTTCGACAGCGATCGAAATCGCGAAGTGGGGAAGACCATGAAGAAAATTTGACGTTCCATCGAGCGGATCAATGATCCATCGTGGCTTGTTCGGATCGCCAGGAATCTCTCCCGCTTCCTCAAGCAGAAAGCCCCAATCCGGCCGTGCATGAAGTAGCTCTTCGTAGAGGGTCCGTTCGGCCCTCTGATCGGCCTTAGAGACAAAATCGGCCGGTCCCTTGCGGCTGACCTGCAGATGCTGAACTTCACTGAAATCCCGGCGCAGCTTCGCGCCCGCCTTGCGCGCGGCGCGGTCCATGACGGTCAACAGGCCGGAATGCGATACCATAAAGCGCTAC
>JANLST010000081.1:0-5208 GCA_031362505.1 Sphingomonadales bacterium | reverse complement strand
CCCGTTTGAAGAAGTTATTGCGGAATTCGCCATCGGCCAACGTATCGATATCGACCAGCACCAGCCCTTCGACGCTGTCAGTTACCACCGCATATTTGTAAATCGGGTGAAATTTCTGTTCCTGATTTTCAGGGAAATTGGTCGTGATATCGTCATTGCGCGACACGCTGATCGGTTGCGTGGTGGCAATCGCGACGCAGGTCGCATTGGTGGTGTCAACCCGCGTGTCCTGACCAAGCGGAGAGAATGGCGCGGAAATGATCCGTTCCGAAAAGCCCTTGTTGCCAATCGACGCCACGTCATAGGCCCGGAAGCCGCCTTTGCCTTCGGCCACGAACATGTACTCGCCACGCAACTGGAGGCAGCCAACACGATCTTTCGTGCCTTGGACGACGTTGCGGAACTGCTCATTATGCTTGGTCTCGCCTGAGAAATTCTTGTCGAAAATCTCGCCGCGGGTCCACTCCTTGAGTTCGCGGCCATTCTTTTCAACATGGAGTTTCCACCAGTCTGGATAGGCATATTTCTGGAGGTAGGAGCCGATCACTGCTTGTGGCTCTTCCCATTCGGTCACGCGCACGGCCTCGAACCCTCCATCAAGTCCGGTCCAGGCATTAAGGCCTACAAAGTTCACAAAGTTGGTCCCGAGCAGCAGCAATTGGGACATGATCGCGTTGTTGTCCTCATTCGCCGAAAGGTGGCAATCCGTGCAGGTTTTGGTCTCGGTCGTGCGCACGGTGTGCGGGAAATGCGGGGCGAAGGCTTGGCTGGAAAACCCAGCCGAAGAAATGGGCGGTTGCTGGATGTAAATCCGTTCGCGATTTACATTGGTCGATGAGAGGATGAGTGCCGATGTCGAACGGACCGGCGCAATGATATTGCCTTTGGTTGTCTGATGACGGCCAAGCTGGAACATTTCGTCGCGCGCGACCTGCGGGTTGTAGGTCGCGAAATTGCGGGTTTCCTCGCCTTCATATTTATGACCCTTGGTCTTCCAGTTCGCCTCGATCGGCAAATGGCAACCACCGCATGAGGTCGTCCATGACAAATGACAGGTGAAGCATGTCATTTTGTCATCGCCATGCGCCCGGCTTTCCTTGGCAATCCCGGGGCCCCATCCATAGCTGCCCTGATCGTTCAGCCGTCCCATCAACTTGGCGCGCGCGGCCTTTGGATTGAAGTGCGTGCTCGATTTATCGACTGAATCCTTCACCAGGCTAACCCGCCATTCAATCTTGGGATCGATAATCGAGCGTTGGACCAGAACGCGGTTTCCGCCCCCGTCGTAAAACCATTCGAAGCGGCGCTGTCCATCGGGATTGCGCAACAGCGACAGGTTGGTGCCTTGTGGAGGTGCCGCCGGCCCCGAAGTCAGCAACGTTGGATACTGGTCAGCGGTGCCGTGGCAATCCTTGCATCCGATCTCGACCGCATTTGCGACTTCGCCATAGATGAGGCCATTGCCATGGCTATCCTGCGCGAAGTGGCAATCGGCACATTGCAGACCCTTTTCGGCGTGGATATCCATCATATGAACCGTCTTGCCAGGATTGGTGCCGGGACCGACGAACTTGCCTTCGTCCTTCTTGCGCCACTTTTCCGGATCATTCGGATCGACGATCTTACCCTCTGCATCGAGGAGATTGCCCTCGCGGTCGCGCTTCAGGATTGCCCGGAAATTCCAGCCATGGCCGTGATAATCCGCAAACTGTGTGTCTTTCAGTTCAGGATTGATGTCGTAGACGTTGCGCAGGAATTCGAGATCGGCCCATTTTCCGCGCGCGGCGGCGGCTTCAGGGTTGCGGTCATTGGTTGCACGCACTTCGGCGGCGGTTGGGTATTTCTGTTCCTTTGGCCACATATGCGGGGCATCGGACTCATAGTCCCACATCGTGTAACCGAGGAAACTGTTCAGGAAGATGTTGGGCTGATGCATGTGGCAATTCATGCATTGTGCAGTGGGGATCGCGCGCGTGAAGGCATGCTCGACAGGGTGACCCTTTTCCTTGATCATTGCCCCGTCATGCCCGGCGCCTATGGCATCGCTGTAGTGCTTCCCGCCATGCGCCGGCGGCGCTCCGTGTTCGGGTTCCATCTTTGCAGCAATCGTCGGATCGACTGTCGCGGATTGTCCGTCTCGGCCAAATTTGGCCCATGTCAGGCTGTGACGCGGTTCCCGGTCGTTCGCGTAGACTACGTGACAACCGGCGCATCCGGACTGGCGATAATCGCCCGGCTGATCATTTGTACCCAAAAACCACATGAAAGGATCGTTGAGGCGGGTCTTGTGAATATTGAGGACCGGAATCGCGACGCGCAAGCCGGTGCCGGGGCCACGGTTAGATTGTTTGAGATCGGGACGGCCCGGCTCTTCCAGTCGCTGGATGTTGCCGAGCGGATTGGGCAGGCCAACTTCGGCAAATTGGGTACTGATGTTTCGCCCGCCACGTTCAAAAACCCGGAAAATATCGCCTGGCATGACGGTCTGCCAGGTCGGCAACGGGTAAAGCGCGGGGAGCGCGCCCCGGGCCTTTTGTTCGGCCGTAACTGTGCCGTGGGGTTCTCCGGGAGACACAATCTTGGCTGGTTCACCTTTGCGTGTGTAGGCTTCGCCAACGACATAATTCTTGAACGGCACAATGCCGTTATTGTAGCCAGCGCCACCCCACAGCATCGCGCCCGAGGCCATAAGCGACCGTTCGGCCGCTTCAATTGTGTTCATATGGCAAGAGCCGCAACTGTCGCGCACGACGCGGTAGTCAGACGGGTTCATGAAGCGAATGAATTCAGGAGATTCCTTGTTCATCAGCGTATAGCTGCGTTTGGGATTGGCTGACGAAGGCCAGTGCCAGCCTTCGGGGTAACGTGGAAGAACATGGGCCTTGTCGCGCACGGCGATATAGGCCGGATCCTTGAAATCAAGCGACGGAGTTGTCAGGCGAACGCTGGCATTGCCGCCGTGGCAGTCCGTACATCCAAGGACCACTGCTTCGGTGCGGTGCATCGTCCAGGCATCCGACGCGGTGTGGCAGGAAATGCATCCTGCGCTCTTGCCTGCGGCCTCTTCCTTGGACTGCGTTTCGGGCGACGGAGGAGCAAAGACGGCCGAATAGTCACGCTTGACCGGTTTTTCGCCGTCCGATGCAAGTGACCGCACTCCCGCAATCAGGGACAGTACAAGGAGAGCCGCGACCAAAAGCCAGAAACGAAAGCGCGAAGGGGAGGCGATCAGACGGGCCATTTCAGAAGCTCACAATCCCGTTGAACAGAACCGAGTAATAACGGTCGTTGCGTCCAGCGTTCGTGAACAAATCACGGAAACCCTTTCCGGGATCGAGCACAGCACCCGAAAGGCGGAAGACAACATTCTGGATAGCTTTGGGCCGCCAGATGGCTGCCGCTGACAGGTCCCAGCCGATCGCCTTGGGAATGCTGCCTTCCACGCGCAACGCCTGCAGCGTGGCGGTATTCTGAAACCAGAGGTGGTTGACGTTGGTGGACAGACGAAACTTGGGGGTGATGTCGAAATCAGCACCGGCACCCAAAAGCATCGTCCCCGGATTGTTGAAATTGGACTGGCCTTGTTCCTTTGACGAGCGCAGCGAATTCAATATGCCGTTTCGACCATTGACCCCGATAACGCGTCCGCCACCGGCGAAGGGAATAGTCTGACGAATCCAGTAACTGGTATCAGCGCCGGCAAAGATCGGGTTCTCGAAGATCGCGTCAAAACCGGTCTCTTTGTTGTCAAACGGTTTGGAATCGCCACTGGCGTAAAGGCCCGACAGGCGGACGCGCACCCAATCGAAGTCCATGCTGGATTCTGCAGCAAAGAAATAGCTTCGAATATTCGCCGTTCTCGAGGTAAAAAGGCTGTTGCGATCCCGGCCCAACGCGAGATAGGCGCTGCTGGTCAGGTTGACCCGCCCAAAATGTCCGTCGTTCGAATAGCCGAGATAGACGACATCATATTGGCGCGGCCGCAAATTGCCGAGAAGGGCAGGCCGGACGGGAAAGCCGTTGTCATCGACCTTTATCGATGTTTCCCGGTTCAGGTTATAAGTGACCGAAACTTGGCTCGTGAGGCCGACCACCGGAAAATCCTGACGATACAGATTGGCATGAAACACAAAATCATCGCGCGGGCGTTGCACGACCGAGTTCAGGCCTGAATTCGTGTCTTTCTCCAGCCGCCAGAACGCGGCCAAATTATACTGGAACCGGTTGTTATCGCGGTTGCCGAAGAAGCGCACACCAAGCTGTTGATCATTGAACAGAAAGCCACGGAAATCCGCCTGAAATGGCTGGATACCAACCCGCACGGAATCGAAATCGTAACGATCGGAAACGTTGCGGATGTGATAATCGACAAAGGCTTCCTGGACGCCCAGAAAATGGTCATAGCGACGGCTTTTCTTCGAAGGTTCCACGAACAGCACGCGCTTTTCCGGCACGTTCACATAGTTTCCCTGAAGTGCCAACGCGACGCGATACTCGATTTCGGGAGGCTTGAACGCGGTCGAACCCTTGAGCAAGGACGCGCTGACGATAAATGTCTGCACGAAAACCTCGCTGTGGCTTCGCCCGAACACATCCACGCTTCCCGGCCGTTCCGTCGTCTGTACGCCCACCGGGATTGGAAACGACCGGGGCTCAACAACCGTATCCGAGGTCGCACCGAGAACCAGAAACCAATCCTCGCTTTTGAGGCCAAGGATCCCAGGCGTATGGCATTTTGGAAGCCCGGCCTTTGCGCGACGTTCCTTTTCCTCTTCAGAAGGAATGCAGAGCGGGCGATCCCCTTTGTACGTGTTTTGGTTATAGGGATCCAGGAAATGCTCCTTGTGGGCCAGTCCAAGCGCTTCTGAAAGACGCCAGCGATCCGGCACAGGAAAATCCGGATCGCCTGGAAAGGCCTCTGGCGGCGGCGATCGCACGGCGCCGATATTCTCTTGCGTGATCCGGTCCGGCAATCGTTTCGGAGCACCCGGTCGGCGCCGACCATCGAGGAGCGTTTCATCCGCGCTGATGCCATCATCCTGGCTCGTTGCACCAGGATGTGGTTCTGCGTTGGTGGCTTCAGGAGCAGCGGGCGCATTCTGTTCGGGACTCTCGCCAAAGGCTGCGCCCTCAATTGGATCATCGGCGCCGGCCAATTCCGAATTTGCATACTCCAAAGCTTGTATCAGATCGTTTTCACGCTGTGCA
>JANLST010000080.1:0-4521 GCA_031362505.1 Sphingomonadales bacterium | reverse complement strand
GCATGATCGATTTGCATCCGGTCCCGGGCATCGACAAGATTCAGGTGGATTATTGTCCTGTGTAATTTTATTGCGTGACACATGTCACGTAAAAACCTGCCGCCGCTCCGGCTTCATGTTCCCGAACCGCCTGCGCGGCCCGGTGACGAAGCCGATTTCTCGCACGTCGAGATTCTTCCCGCCGGAGTCACGCCGCGACCGGACAGCGCGGCACCGGCAGGTGAGATGCGTGATCTTGCCTACGGACTTGTGCGCGTACTCGATGACGAAGGGCAGGCGGTTGGCCCCTGGAATCCCCGGCTGACGCCCGATGTCATGCGGCGGATGTTGCGCGCAATGGCATTGACCCGTGCCTTTGATGACCGGATGTTTCGTGCCCAACGTCAGGGCAAAACCAGCTTTTACATGAAGAGCCTGGGCGAAGAGGCCGTTTCGATTGGTGCGACCTTTGCCCTCCAGCGCGACGATATGTGTTTCCCGTCCTACCGTCAGCAGGGCATATTGATCGCGCGTGATTGGAATCTGGTCGATATGATGAACCAGATATTCTCGAACCGGGGTGACAGGCTGAAAGGCCGCCAGTTGCCGATCATGTATTCGGTCAAGGAAGCAAATTTCTTCTCGATTTCGGGCAACCTCACAACGCAGGTGCCGCAAGCGGTTGGCTGGGCGATGGCAAGTGCCGCAAAGGGCGATTCGCGGATTGCCGCCAGCTGGTGCGGGGAAGGCTCGACGGCGGAAGGCGATTTTCACGCCGCGCTGACCTTTGCAACGGTCTACCGTGCACCGGTGATCCTCAATGTCGTGAACAATCAATGGGCGATCAGTTCCTTCGCCGGCTTTGCCGGTGCCGAGGCGACGACCTTTGCTGCGCGTGCTGTCGGCTATGGCGTGGCGGGCTTGCGTGTTGACGGGAATGATGCGCTTGCGGTTTATGCCGCGACCGCCTGGGCTGCAGAGCGCGCTCGGACCAGCTGTGGTCCAACGCTGATTGAGCATTTTACCTATCGCGCCGAAGGCCATTCAACCACTGACGATCCGAGTGCCTATCGTTCCGCGGATGAGCGCAGCAAATGGCCGCTCGGCGATCCAATCGCGCGACTGAAGGCGCACCTTGTCGCGATTGGCGAATGGGATGAAGAGCGCCATACCGCGCAGGATCTTGAGCTTGCCGAAACCGTCAAGGCCGCGTCCAAAGCTGCCGAAAAGAACGGCATTTTGGGGCATGGCATGCACCAGCCGTTTGAAACCATGTTCGAAGATGTCTTCGAAGAGATGCCATGGCACCTGAAGGAGCAATCGGCCCAGATGATGGCGGAACGCATGCGAAAATGGCCCAAGCCGGGCGAGGGGCCGCGCTGATGCCAGTGATGAACATGGTTGAAGCAATCAACAGCGCGATGGATGTCGCAATGGATCGTGATGCCAATGTCACGGTTCTGGGCGAGGATGTCGGCTATTTTGGCGGCGTCTTCCGGGCGACAGTTGGCTTGCAGAAGAAATATGGCAAGACCCGCGTCTTCGATACCCCGATCACCGAGTGCGGGATTGTCGGTGTTGCCGTGGGCATGGCAGCTTATGGGCTGCGTCCGGTGCCAGAAATCCAGTTTGCCGATTATATCTATCCCGCGCTTGACCAGTTGGTGAGCGAGGCGGCGCGGCTGCGCTATCGTTCCGCTGGCGAATTCCCGATGCCGATTACAGTGCGTTCGCCTTTTGGCGGCGGTATCTTTGGTGGGCAGACGCACAGCCAGTCGCCCGAGGCAATTTTCACGCATGTTTGCGGATTGAAGACCGTCATTCCGTCAACACCCTATGATGCAAAAGGGTTATTGCTGGCCGCGATCGAGGACAATGATCCGGTCATCTTCTTTGAGCCCAAGCGCATCTATAACGGCCCTTTCGACGGGCACTATGATCGTCCGGTGCAGCCTTGGGCCAAACATCCGGCAAGCAACGTTCCCGAAGGCCATTATACCATCCCGCTCGGCAAGGCAGCCGTGGTACGCGAAGGGCAGGATCTCACGATCCTTGCTTATGGCACGATGGTTCATGTCGCCCTTTCGGTGGTCGAGGAATTGGGCGTTGATGCCGACGTCATCGACCTGCGTACGCTGATGCCTCTGGATATCGAGACGATCGAGGCGTCTGTCAAAAAAACCGGACGCTGCCTGGTGATCCATGAAGCGACGCGCACCGGCGGGTTCGGTGCCGAACTATCGGCGCTTGTGCAGGAGCGGTGCTTTTATCATCTCGAGGCGCCTGTCGAGCGCGTGACCGGTTTCGATACCCCCTATCCGCACAGCCTAGAATGGGCCTATTTTCCCGGACCCATTCGCATCGGCATGGCGATTGAAAAAGTGATGAAGGACTGATCATGGCGCGCTTTGAATTCCGCCTGCCCGATATCGGCGAAGGTATTGCAGAAGCCGAGATTGTTGGCTGGCACGTCAAGGTGGGCGACCGGGTGTCGGAAGATCAGGGTGTGGCTGACATGATGACCGACAAGGCGACGGTCGAAATGGAAAGCCCCGTATCCGGCATCGTTACCGAATTGGCAGGCGATGTCGGTGATATGGTGCCGATCGGGTCGACATTGCTGGTCATCGAGACAGAAGGGGAGGAGGAAGCGTCTCCGCGAGCCACGTCCGCGGCACCGATGGGCGAACCGGCTCCGGTCATTGAAAAAGTGCCAGAACCCGAGCGCGAGCCCGGTACGGACCAATCGCCACCGCTGCACTTCATTCCCGAGCCTCATCCCGAAGCCACTGAAATCAGCATTCCTCTACCCGCAGCCCAGGCTCTGGCGTCTCCGGCGGTCCGCGCACGGGCAAAGGAGCTTGGTATCGATCTTGCCCGGATCAAGGCACGTGAAGATGGTCGCATCCGCCATGCCGACCTCGATGCGTTCCTTTCCTACAGCGCCGGGCAGGGCTATCGACCGGCGGGTGCGAAGCGCACCGATGAGGAGATCAAAGTCATTGGCATGCGCCGCCGGATTGCAGAGAATATGGCCGCGTCGAAGCGCAATATCCCGCACTTTACCTATGTCGAGGAAATCGACGTTACACAGCTGGAAGACATGCGGGGCGACCTGAATGCCAATCGCGGCGATCGGCCAAAGCTCACGCTCCTCCCGCTCCTGATTGTCGCGATTTGCAAGGCACTTCCCGGATTCCCGATGATCAATGCGCGCTTCGATGATGAGGCGGGCGTAGTCACACGGCACGGCGCGGTCCATCTGGGCATGGCAACACAGACCGATGCGGGCCTTATGGTGCCGGTGATCCGTGATGCGCAGGATAGGAATGTCTGGCAGTTGGCAGCCGAAATCACCCGACTTGCCGAAGCGGCTCGATCCGGAAAGGCAAAGAGCGAAGAACTGTCAGGGTCAACTTTGACGATCACCTCGCTTGGCCCATTGGGCGGCATCGCAACAACGCCGGTCATCAATCGGCCAGAAGTCGCGATCATTGGCCCTAATCGCGTGATTGAACGCCCGGTCATTCGCAATGGCGAAATAGTGGCAGCGAAGCTGATGAATCTGTCGATCAGTTGCGATCACCGGGTGGTTGATGGCTGGGATGCGGCAAGCTTTGTTCAGGCCATTCGCAAGCTGCTGGAAACGCCGGTTCTTCTCTTCGCGGACTGAGGATTGGTCCTCAGCATCCAAGCTGATCGGCCAATCCAGTCAGACTGTCAGCCCGAAACTCCCATTCCTGTGCGTAACTCAAGTCGGGCGCAGGAGCGCCGCCATACTCCATAGGGCGGGGAATGAAAGCGGTCACAAGTCCTGCCGCGCGTGCTGCCGCAAGGTCGCCATGGTGTGCAGCGACAAGGCAGAGGTCTTCAGGTGCGATAACGAGCGCCGCCGCGGTTGCAAGATAGACCTGTCTTGCCGGCTTATAGGCCTGAGCGATTTCCGCACCGAGAATGGCATCCCAAGGCAGTCCGGCACGTCGCGCCATGTTTATCATCAGCGAGATATTGCCGTTGGACAGCGTCACAATCGGGAACCGCGTCTTGAGCCGCGTCAGGCCAGCGACGGAATCCGGCCAGGGATCGAGGCGATGCCACGCACGCACAAGATCGGATCGGCCCGCATCGTCCAGCATATCTTCATCGACACCCAGCTCGAGGAGCAGGGAGTCCAGCATCTCACGATGAAGCGTGTCCAGTTTGACGAAGCCGCGCTCGCCTTTGTTTGAGGCAAGCAATGCCGGCAGATATCTGGCCCGCCATCGGTCTGCGAAATCATGCGGATCAACATCGCTGCAGCCAATCCGGGAAAGGACAGGGGCAGCCTCGCGTGCGATGCTAGCCCTCCAGTCAACGACAGTACCAAAAACATCGAATGCCAATGCCTTTGGCAATGGGTGGTCTGTTTTCGACTGAGACATGGCAACTCCTGCGCGTGTTTTTCGCGCATATCATAGTGAAGCCGCGAGGCGCACGTCCAGAATCGCTGATCCCCATTTGTATTATTCCGCACTGCAGCATAGGGCGGGTTCATGCTCTCGC
>JANLST010000159.1:0-2611 GCA_031362505.1 Sphingomonadales bacterium | reverse complement strand
GGAAAGCGATATTTCGGCGAAATCATCCTGTCCGGCCCCAAACTTCCGTTCGATGCCAAACATGTTGCACGCATGGCGCGTTTCAAGCCCGGAGAAATTTACGATCAGACCAAGACTGATGATTTGCGTCGCGCGCTTGTTGCTTCGGGTCTGGTTGCCCAAGCCAGTGTCCGGCCGATTCCTTCGGACCGACCTGACAGGGCTGATTTGGCCATAGAACTTGAACCAGCCAAGGTTCGAACCATTGCTGCCGAAGCAGGATATGGCACCGGCGAAGGCATCCGTGCCGAACTGACCTGGACGCACCGCAACCTTATCCGTCCGGAAGGTGCCGTCACTTTTCGGGGGGTCGCCGGCACGCGCGAACAATATTTGGGTGCGATCCTGCGCCAGTCTAATTTTGGCCAGCGCGATCAGGTGTTCAACGCCAGGATCGAAGCAAGTCATGTCAATCGATCCGCCTATCAGGCTCGCACATTGGATATCGGCGCGGGGATCGAGCGCCAGACCAATATCATCTGGCAGAAAAAATGGACTTGGAGCCTTGGATCCGAATTTGTGGCGTCCAGCGAGCGAGACTCTACCAGGATTGCCAATTCACCGCGCCGGACGTTCTTCATCGGCGCGCTGCCGGCTACACTGAATTATGACGGCTCGGATGATCTGCTGGACCCGAAAAGAGGCTTTCGGCTGGGACTACGTATCTCGCCCGAAATATCTCTCCAATCGGGCACGTTTACCTATGCCCGTACCCAGTTTGATGGCAGTTACTACTTGCCGGCAGGCAACAGGGTGGTGATCGCAGGCAGGGTCCGAATCGGCGCAATTTTAGGCGCCAAATCTTTGGCGATCGCTCCGTCACGCCGCTTCTATTCTGGCGGTGGCGGTTCCGTGCGAGGTTATGGCTATCAGCAAATCGGACCACGCGATGCTGCGAATGATCCGGTCGGGGGTCGCAGTCTCGCGGAATTTGCAGTTGAAGCCCGTATTCGGCTTGGCAGTTTTGGAGTCGTGCCCTTTCTTGATGGCGGAAGCGTCGACACAAATTCGCTTCCTACCCTCTCGAAATTCCGACTCGGCGCAGGTATCGGAGGGCGGTACTATTCCAGCTTTGGTCCAATCCGCATTGACGTGGGCACGCCGATCAATCCACAAAATGGAGATCCGCGCGTCACTGTCTTCGTGTCCCTGGGTCAGGCCTTCTGATGAGAGTGATGCGCTGGATTGGCATCGCACTGGGCGGTCTGGTCCTGACTGCGGTTTTCCTTTTGTGGATTGCCGATACAAGTATTGGGCACCGCTTTATCGCAGACCGGATTGCAGCCCAGGCTCCTGGCTCGGGTCTCAGGATCCGGATCGGGAGGATTGACGGGTCGATTTATTCAAAGGTGCGTTTGAAGGACGTCCGCTTGTACGATCGTCAGGGACTCTTCTTCCATGCATCAGACGCACGATTGCATTGGACGCCTGCCGGTTGGCTTGCCAATCGGCTTGATATCACCAGCCTCGTTGTCCCGGTCGCAACCCTGAACAAGCTGCCCAAGTTGCGCCCGTCCGAAACGAAGCGCCCCATTTTGCCTGGGTTTGATATTCGCATCGGCAGCCTTACCGTCAACAAGTTGGCCATTGAGCCACAGGTTCCGGGCGGCAAGCGTCGGATTGGCAAACTTTATGGAAGCGCTGATATTCGCAAAGGCCGCGCGCTGATCAGGCTAAACGCGGATGCGTCTGCTGGCGATCGACTCGCATTTCTGATCGACGCCGAACCCGATGGAAATCGCTTCGACCTTGACCTCGACCTGACGGCGCCCACGGGCGGCATCGTTGGACAGATCATCGGAACCCAACGGCCCGTCGCAATCAAGATCGCGGGACAGGGAGATTGGACGGATTGGCGCGGCCAGTTGCGCGGCGACGTGTCTGGTGCACGCATCGCGCAACTGGAACTTGCGAACAACAGGGGAGACTTTGCACTGGACGGCCGACTTGCGCTGTCGACCATCACGCATGGCAAGCTGCAGCGGCTATCGAGCCCGGCACTTCGCATCCGTGGCAACGCGGCATTGAAAAACCGACGCCTCGATACAAAGCTGCAACTCTCCTCGCAGGCCCTCACAATAAAGCTTGCCGGCATTGTCGATCTTGCGAGCAACCGATTTAGCCCACTCAACATCGATGCACATCTGCTTGAGCCGCGCGCACTCTTCCCCAACATGACTGGACGTGATGTCCAGTTGAAGGCGCGGCTTGATGGCGCCTTTGGATCAGCGAGTTTCGATTATCTCCTGACGGCCCCCTTTGTAGCGTTCGACCAAACCGGGCTCGAATCCGTGCGCGCCTCCGGACAGGGGCGGCTCAGTAAATCGCCCGTGCTTGTTCCGTTAAAGCTTGCCGCCCAGCGCATCACGGGTGTCGGGGACGTTGCGGGTGGGATCCTCGCCAATATCTCGGTCAACGGATCGGTTCGGGTTACATCCAAGGCGCTGACGGGTTCATCTGCCACCACGACCTTGGCTCCGCCCGCAAAGGCACGGGCAATACCGACGCGCTGCTTTTGCCCGCCAGACAGTTGCCGTGGCATCCGTTCGGCAAAGGCGCGGGGCAGTTTCAC
>JANLST010000153.1:0-3978 GCA_031362505.1 Sphingomonadales bacterium | reverse complement strand
CAAAACCGATACATCGCGCGGCTGACAATCATGTCACGGAGAATCTGTTATACCACCGCTTGCCCCACGCCGTCCGCTCGGCCCCACGCCCGCCCAGATGAATGGGCCGCGTTTCAATGAATTTATCCAATCCCCCAAAGTTCGGGTGATTGATGAAAATGGCGAAAACCTTGGCGTGATGTACACGCGCGAAGCCATCGAACAGGCGGCCGAAGTCGGCCTCGACCTGGTCGAAGTCTCCCCCAACGCCGATCCGCCGGTCGCCAAGTTCCTCGATGTCGGCAAGTTCAAATATGAGGCCCAGAAAAAGGCCAACCACGCCCGCAAGACCCAGAAGACGCAGGAGATCAAGGAGATCAAGATGCGTCCGAACATCGACGATCATGATTATGACGTGAAGATGCGGGCGATTCACAAGTTCATCGGCGAAGGTGACAAGGTGAAGGTTACGCTGCGCTTCCGCGGGCGTGAACTGGCGCATGGCGAACTCGGGATGAAGCTTCTGCAGCGGGTCCAGGACGATACAGTCGAAGACTCCAAGGTTGAGCAATATCCCCGCATGGAAGGTCGCCAGTTGCTGATGGTGCTCAGCCCGAAATAGAGCGGCTGTGGCATAAATGCCGCTATCGCGAACGAAAACACTGGCGTCGCAACTTTAGTCGGCTGGCGCCTGCAACCGAAATGCCCCTTTCGCACATATCCCATCCTGGAACCAACTGGCTCAAGGATGCTGACAATGCGTAAAGTGACGTTTCTGATATCGACTGCTGTTTTGGCGTTGACGACGCCTGTGTGGGCGCAAGAGCAGGCCGCGCCAGCCGATGAAGCCACAGCGACCGGAGACACCGGCGATATTATCGTTACTGCTACCCGCCGCGAGGAATCGCTTTCAAATGTGCCGATCGCGATTACGGCTCTTTCGGGCGAATCGCTTGCAAATACAGGGGCAAGCGACATTCGCGCCCTCAACCAGCTTGCCCCGTCCCTGCTTGTACAGGGCGCAACGAGCGAGGCGGCCTTTACCGCGCGTATCCGCGGCGTGGGCACGGTCGGTGAAAATCCCGGCCTTGAATCCTCGGTCGGGCTGTTCATTGATGGTGTTTATCGGAGTCGTACCGGCGTTGGCCTGTCGGAACTCGGAGATATCGAACGGGTGGAAGTCTTGCGCGGCCCGCAAGGCACATTGTTTGGCAAGAACTCGACGGCTGGTCTGATCAACATCACCACGAAAAAGCCAAGCTTCGATTTTGAGGCCAAGGGTTCGGCGACCTACGGCAATTATGATTACTACCGGATCGACGGTTCCGTAACCGGCCCGATCTCCCAGAGCATCGCCGCAAAGCTCGACGCGGTTTATATCAAACGCGACGGGTTCACCAAGAACCTCACCCCGGGGTTGAAGGATTCCAATGATCGCGACCGCTACCTGATCCGCGGACAGCTGCTGTTCCAGCCAAGTGACGACATCAGCCTGCGCCTGATTGGCGACTATACAAAACGCAATGAAATCTGCTGCGCTGCGCCCTATCTCGCGCCGACCCGCAATATCAGTCGTGATGCGGCGGGGAATCTGGTGTTTGCTCCCAACAACCTGCTCGCCGCTATAAATGCGCTGACGCCGCCCACAGGAGGCGCCAACATCCCGACCAACATTAACGGGAGAACGGCGTTCAATCGCAGCGTTTCGACCACGCCGGGCTTCAACTACCGTTCGGACACAGAAGATTATGGCATTTCGGGCGAACTGAACTGGAATCTTGGCGGGGCAAAGGTGACCGCGATCACCGCCTATCGTGATTATCAGAACCTTCAGGGCCAGGATCAGGACTTCAATCGGCTCGACATTCTCCACCGCACGGCTCTGACCCGTGAGTTCAAGCTGTTCACGCAGGAAGTCCGGTTCCAGGGTGAAGCGCTCGGCGGACGGCTCAACTGGCTGGTCGGCGGCTACTACTCGGATGAAAAACTTCAGGTTTCGGACAATGCCCAGTTCGGCGCAGACGCCGCCAGATTCCTGAATTGCCGGGTCGTTGCTGGCAGCGCCGCGCTTGCGCCGACAATAAATCCCGCATCACCGACTTGTTCGAACGCACCGGCCGCTGCGTTCCCCGGCTTCGATGCTTTGGCCGCGGCGCTTGGTGCAAGGCCATTGGCTGGAACCGGGGCCATCCTCAATGCCTTTCAGCAGAAGAGCCAGAACTATGCATTCTTCACCCATAACGTCATCGATATCATTCCCGACAAGCTCTCTCTGACGCTTGGCGGTCGTTATACCCATGAACGCAAAAACCTTCTGGCGGCGTTCAACAATAATAATAATCTGTGTACGGCTCTGCGTAACATCGCATCGCCACTCTCTGGCCTTGCCTGCGCGATTAATGCCGATGCCGGGCCGGGCTTCAATAGCGCGAGTCCCGGCACAAGGCGCACTGAAAGCGAGTTCACGGGAACCGCGGTGTTGAGCTTCAAGCCGATCGACAAGCTGCTGGTTTATACGTCATTCTCACGCGGCTATAAGGCGGGCGGATTCAACCTGGATACTTCGGCTCTTGATGCTCCGTGTAACCCCAATGCGGGTGGAGCCGCCGCAACCGCAGCTCAGATCGCGGCCAACGCAGCCTGCGTGGCCCGCCTGGCGCTTCCGGCCAACACACGCGGAAATTCGCGCGCCGAAGCGTCCGACCTTCAATTCTCTCCGGAACGGGTCAATACCTTCGAGGCCGGGGTGAAATTCAATGGGCGCGGCATCGACATCAATGTCGCGGCCTTCTACTCGCTGTTCAAGCAATTCCAGCTCAACACGTTCAACGGCATCAATTTCGAAGTCACCAACCTTCAGGGATGCCAGGACAGCCTGAACGGGGCAGACAAGGACGTCAGTGCTGTGACCGGTGCTTGTGCCGCGAGCCGGACCCGTGCCGGAGTGGAATCCAAGGGCTTCGAGATCGAGGCCGCCCTTCATCCGGCCAGGGATTTCAATGTGAACCTTGGCCTCACCTATTCGGACACCAAGTATCGCAACAATCTGGTTGGGGCGAACGGCGTGCCATTGGCGCCAACGCTGTTCCAGCTTCCAGGCAAGCAATTGTCCAACGCCCCCAAATATGTGCTGACCACGGGTGTCGGATATTCGCCTGACATCGGCAGCAATGGGCTGAGCGGCCTGATCTATGTCGATGCCCGCTATCAGAGCGATACCAACACCGGCTCGGATCTCGACAAGGAGAAGTTTCAGGACGGCTTCCTCGTTGTCAACGGACGCATCGGCGTGTTCGGACGCGACAAGAAATGGGGAATCGAACTCTTCGGGCAAAACCTGTTCAACAAAAAGTATCAACAGGTCGCCGCCGATGCTCCACTTCAGGGCAGCGGAACAATCGGCGAAGTTCAGGCCGGAAATGCTGCGACGTCCAACCAGTTGTTCATCGCCTTCCCCGGCGAGCCACGCACCTATGGCATCACGGTAAAGGGCAAGTTCTAAGTATCGCTGCCGCAAGGCATGATAAAGGCCCGCTCCGGTTGAACCGGGGCGGGCCTTTTCTTGTCGGCAGTATCAACGGCAATGACGACCCGCGGCGCAATCGAATTGGCATGTGGTGCAGGCCGATGGTGCAATTTACTGATATCATGATGCAAATCTGTGACACAAATGCATCAGTCCGCGGCTAATTGTGCACCAGAATAGCCGCGCTGACTAGCAAGGCGCCATTCCTCCCATTAGTGATAGCGCGAATTTCCAGACATCAGGAAATCGGGCGTCAGGCCATGGGAGAGTAAGATGCGCAAAACCACATTGATGATTTCGGCTGCCCTGTGCAGTTTCACCGTTCCAGCCTTGGCGCAGGATCAAGCCGCCGCACCGCAGGCGGCCACACCTCAGGCTGATGAGGCCGTGCCCGATCAGGGCGATATCATCGTCACCGCCACCCGACGCAGCGAAGCACTGTCTACCGTTCCGATCGCGATTTCCGCCGTTTC
>JANLST010000141.1:0-13685 GCA_031362505.1 Sphingomonadales bacterium | reverse complement strand
TTCGCTTTTTCGGCGGCTTCCTTGAGGCGCTGGAGCGCCAGCTTGTCCTGCGTCAGGTCGATGCCTTCGGCTTTCTTGAACTCGGCCGCGAGGAATTCCACGATCGTGGCGTCGAAATCTTCACCACCCAGGAATGTATCGCCGTTGGTTGACTTTACTTCAAAGACGCCGTCGCCGATTTCGAGGACGGAAATGTCAAACGTGCCGCCACCAAGATCATAAACCGCGATCAGCTTACCGTCATTCTTGTCGAGCCCATAAGCGAGCGCCGCCGCTGTTGGCTCGTTGATGATCCGCAGCACTTCAAGACCGGCAATCTGCCCTGCATCCTTGGTCGCCTGGCGCTGGGCATCGTTGAAGTACGCCGGAACGGTGATAACCGCTTGCGTGACCGTCTCGCCCAGATAGCTCTCGGCGGTTTCCTTCATCTTCTGAAGCGTGAAGGCCGAAATCTGCGAAGGCGAATAATCCTCGCCGCCCGCTTTCACCCACGCATCACCGGTCTTGCCCTTGACGATCGTGTAGGGAACGAGGCCCATGTCCTTTTTCGTCATCGGATCGTCGAAGCGGCGACCGATCAGGCGTTTCACCGCAAAAATCGTATTTTCGGGATTGGTGACGGCCTGACGCTTGGCCGGCTGGCCAATCAAACGCTCGCCATCCTTCGCAAAAGCCACAATCGACGGCGTTGTGCGGGCACCTTCCGCATTTTCAATCACCTTGGGCTTGCCGCCTTCCATCACAGCCACGCAGCTGTTGGTGGTTCCCAAATCGATCCCGATAACTTTTCCCATTTCAATCCCTCATTCACATAATAGTTTCAGTCGCTGGAACCGCGTTTTGGACCGCGACCAGCAACAGGTTCACGATGGGATATAGGTGTCGATTTGCTTGTCGCAAGGTTTCGGGACGATTAGTGAGCGATTCAAATTCATCGGAGTTCAGCCAATGCGACGTATTTATGTGATGATGACCCTTGTGACACTGTCGGCCTGCCAGCAGGCTGCGCCCAAGACGGCCAGTGTGGAGCACGCATGGGTACGGCTTCCTGCAGTCGCGGGGCGACCGGGGGCCGCGTATTTTACTTTGCATGGCGGGCCAGTTGATGACCGTCTGATGTTGGTTTCTTCGCCACAGGCGATCAAAAGTGAAATGCATGACATGTCAATGGCCGGCGGGATCATGAAGATGGCCCCGATCGATGCAGGCCTCGCAGTTCCCGCAAAGAACGATGTGACATTCGAAAGCAGCGGCAAGCATGTGATGTTGTTCGATATTTCTCCCAAGATTCTGCCCGGCGGCAAGATGACGCTGATCTTTGCGATGGCCAGCGGCGAAAAGCTCGAAGCAGAGGCCGATGTTGTTGCCGCGGGTGGCGAAGAACCGCTCCACGGCAAATGACCGGTCGCCCGTTGACCGGCGCCGAGACGGAACTCGCACGAACCGTTTTCGGCGATGCAATAGACTATGCCAAGGTCAGGATATTCGCCCGTAAATGGTGGCCGTTCCAGCATCGCCAGATAGCAATGGCGCCTGATGGAAACTTATGGTTCAGCCCGAAAGGCTCGCTTTACTGCGATGATTTCTGCCAACGCCCGCTGGAAAGGCAGGGCCTGTTCATTCACGAGATGACCCATGTCTGGCAACACCAGAAGGGGATCAACCTGATCCTGAAGCGTCACGCGTTTTGCCGGTATGATTATACATTGAAACCTGGATGGGCACTCGATCGTTATGGCCTTGAGCAACAGGCCGAGATCGTGCGGCATGCTTTCCTGATCAAACACGGCCAAATTCCCGCAGGAGCCCCATCGCTTGAAACTTATGAGAGCATTTTGCCTTTCAATAATGTTTGACGTTTTGGCCGCGAACAATTGGACCGCGATTCCGAATTCCAGCGGCTTGTTTACGCTTCGGCAATAGCAAGCGCTTATATACAAAGCCGGGCATGGATCAGAGAACCCAAATCAATTTCTCAATTGGTCCTTCAGCGTAAAACGACAGGAATTCGGCAAGACAGTTTGATGGCAAAAAACAAAATTCTCCAATTTTTTCCGGGAATGCCCGGAAATAATAGCATATATCTGAAAAACAGTCATTCAGAAGCGCTTTTGCTTCTGAAAAATTTTGAAGAATCTTGCAAAGGGTGGTTCTGGTCTACGAACAAATTGGGTGATCTGGTATATTTGTCCGATAGAGTCGCAGATCTTCTTTGTGACGAACCTAACAAACTGCTCGGGACTGCTTTTACCGATTTGTTTGTCTCCGCCGAGGATGGCTCTGACGTCCGTGAAAGGCTGCCATTCATCGTGAGCAGGCATTCGAATTTTGATAAACTCACACTGCAAACCGCAAATGCAGGAGACGAGCGCTGGTGGGAGGTGTCTGGTTGTCCCCAATTTGACGCTGCTGGTAATTTCACAGGCTATCGTGGGTATGGCGTCGACGTTACCGAGCAGCTCCAATCGTCAGAGCATGCATCGCAACTGGCCATGTACGATCCCCTTACGGGTCTGCCAAACCGACTGAGCATGTCCAAGAGCCTCGAGGCAGGCATGTCCGGGCTTGAGCATCCCGGGCGATCGTGTGCAATAATGCTGATCGATCTCGATCGCTTCAAGCAGGTCAATGATTCATTGGGCCATCCGGCCGGCGATGCCCTTTTGAAACAAGTATCCGAACGACTGCTAAAGATCATCGGTGACCGGGAAAAAGTCTTTCGGTTGGGCGGCGACGAGTTCCAGATCATATTGCCGCATTGTGAAGATCGCGGAATCCTCGGCGGATTGGCCCACGACATCATCGCGAGCCTGTCCCAACCCTATTCCGTCGAAGGCAGTCGTTGTGTGATTGGTGCGTCGGTAGGACTAGCAGTCGGCCCGATTGACGGGCGCACGGGAGAAGACCTGATGCGCAATGTTGATCTGGCGCTCTATGCCGCAAAAGACAGTGGGCGCGGCTGTTTTCGTTTTTTCTCAAATGAGCTCCTCAAAGCTGCCGACGACAGGCGCGTCCTGGAAGAGGATTTGCGTGATGCCCTGGTCAAGGGCCAGCTCTCCATCGCCTACCAGCCAATCGTGAGCACCAGGAGCAACAGTGTCACCGGAGTAGAAGCGCTCGTTCGATGGCAGCATCCCATTCGCGGTCCAATTTCGCCCGCACTTTTCATTCCGATTGCCGAGGAAGCAAACCTGATCGACAAATTGGGTGAGTGGATATTACGAAAGGCATGCGAGGATGCAGCAAAATGGCCAGAAGAGATCAGAGTCGCCGTCAATGTTTCCCCAATCCAGTTTGCCAATGAGGCGTTGCCAAAAATCGTGATGTCGGCACTGGCCAACTCCGGCCTTTCACCAAAACGCCTGGAGCTCGAGCTCACAGAAGGCGTGTTCCTGAGCGAGTCAACCGAGACCGATTCGATGTTTTCGACCCTCAAGGAAATCGGGGTGCGTCTGGCGCTTGATGATTTCGGGACGGGCTACTCATCGCTCGGCTATCTGAAGTCAGCGCCGTTCGACAAGATCAAGATCGATCAAAGCTTCGTGCGGGAAGCAACCATGCCTGGATCTCGCAATGCGGCCATCATCGCTGCGATCGTCGCGCTCGCGGGGGCGCTCGAAATGGAGACGACCGCTGAAGGTATCGAGTCGCTCGATCAGCTTGAACTGATCCGAAACTTGCGGGTCAGCCATATTCAAGGACATGTTTACAGCAAGGCGATCAGTTGCGATGAGTTCTTCGAGCGATTGGAGGCCGGGAAGTGGGTCATCGACCCATCCGGTCCAGCGAAACATCGCAGCGAGCGACGCACCATGTACCGCAAGGCAGGCGCAATACTGGGGAGTTATTACCACCCGGTCCTCATTCGAAACCTCTCTGAGTCCGGAGCACTGATCGAAGGACTTGTCGATGTTCCTTTGGGTACGCAGATCATCGTCGATTTCGGCGAATGCGAACTTGCAATTGCAACAGTGCGTCGCGCCAGCAAAAAACATCATGGTATCGCATTTGGACAACCGTTGGTGAGCGACGGGATCGGTGGATTGTGCACCAGCCATCGGGTGTCCCCTTATCTGCTCTCCAAGGCTGGCCTTTCGACTTCGGATCATGCGGGTACAGCAAGAGAATGGGATTCAACCAACGCATTCACAATCGAAAAGCTCGCGGAAAGTCTGGGCTTGAAGATGCAAGCGAGATTTGTGGGGCAAGCCAATCCGCAGTTTTCTGGCGCGCATGGCGAGCACGATCAAGGGGGGGACGGTGCAACTCCTTTCCAGAGTTTGTCATTGCTCAATCTGGGCAATCATGCCCCGCGTTATTTTGCGCCCGAAGAAATCGACCGCCTCAAGAAGGCGGTCGAAACAAGCCACAATCCGTCGCTGAAACACATAATCGCGCTGGTGGTGCTGACCGGAGAAAGATTGCAAGACTTGTTAACGTCCCGATGGGAAGACATCGACCTCGAAACGGGCCAGTTGACCATCCCATCCTCGGAATCGGGCAAGGCGCGCAAGGTTCACCTGTCCGCGGCAGCAATCAACGTTATCAACCAACTGCCGCGCTGGGATGAATGTCCGTATGCAATCGCAAACCCCCGCACCAAAAAGCCGTACCATTCCTTTTTCGGAAGCTGGGACGCCGCCAGAAAGAAAGCGGGTCTGGCTAATATAAGCATACACGATCTTCGGAACAGCGGCACGGCAAGCTGGTAATTTCAGATTGTCTGATCATCCTGAAGAACGAAAGTGCTTGGCGACAGCCGGGTCCATTCCCAAGCTTTTTGCGGATTCAGTCACAATGTCCGAGAATAGGACGACTGCAATCCTCCGTCGATCTACTTACCCCAATGCCTGGAAACTGTGAAATGCACAGTTCCAAGATTGCCTCCGGTCTATCAAGCACTTTACAGGCAGGCCCTACTAGGCAAAGTAAGCGCTTCATCGTGATTTCAAGGAACCTGACATGTCATCGGACACGGTAATTACCCTGGCGGCAATCGCTGCGGGCGCCGTTGTCACGATGATTGCTTCATTCGCGGTCGTAGCGCGCAAACGCCGGCGAGCGCGACGCAGGCGTAGTCTCAGATACTATTATGATTGATCCTGACCTCTGTTCTTCATGCTGAAACAGGTCGCGGCAGTGAAAATTCCGCAATACGTACCTACCAGACCTCCGCCCAGCGTCACGAATGCTGGCTGATGTCCTGTAAATTTTCATTTGGGTCGGCAGACAAGATTAGCTAGGTCACGCGTTATCGAAAGGGGTGTTTGCGACGCAAATGGTTCGAAATGTGACCTCGTTCAGGTTTATGTCGCTCGCCGGTCGGTTCGCAACGATCAGCCTATTGTTATTCGCTGCTGGCTGCGTCCGCTATACTCGCGCACCGATCAATTCTAATGACGTCCTTAACGCGCGCGCCAATCTGGCGCTCGATGCTGCTACGCTCGAGAAGACCGTGCGATCGATTGCGCCCCAAGCAATGCCATCGGGCAAGAAACTTGATCGCCTTTCGCTGTTTGCAGCGATTTTGATCCTCGACCCGCGGGTTGAATCAGCCCGTGCGGCAATTGCAACCGCAAAAGCCCAGGCGCGCGCAAGCCGCAATGCTCAGGGGACCACCCTGACGTTGATCAGCGAATATGCCAATGATCCCGCGACTCGTTCGCCCTGGTTACTGGGCGGAACCATTGATATCCCAATTGACACAGGCGGACGGAGAAAGGCCCGGCTCACCACGGCAGATATTGCTGTGTTGGTCGCCAACTATGATTTTGCGGAAATACTTTGGGCAGAGCGCATGTCGATCCGTCGCGCGTTTGCCGACCGGATGATTGCGCAGCGACAAGCCACACTGGCCGCACAGGTGACAGAACTTCGCAACCGTCAACTTGCGGTCATGGAGCGCAGGTTTCGTGCAGGCGCAGTGGCACGATCCGATTTGATTCAGGTGCAGCTCGCCCAGGCATCCGCGTCCAGGCTGGCTGGCGATGCCGTCGCGCGCGCAATGCAAGCTGAACATTCAATCACTGCCACTTTGGGCCTTCCCGAAACCGGTCTTTCTGCCTTTGATCTCTTTTGGGATGGTTTTGATGTGCCACCCAGCGATCCGCTGCTTGCACTGCCGACCGACGCGAGGGATCAGGCGCTCATTGCCCGTTCCAATATCCTGAAATCCCTCGCCGCCTATGACCAGGCGGAATCCGATCTTCGCGCCGAAGTCTCGCGCCAATTCCCGGCGATCATTGTTTCTCCCGGCTATACATGGGAACGGGGGCTGGTGAAGCTTCCGCTGTCTTTGGGCCTTGCCTTGCCCCCGCTCGATTTCAATCGGTCTGCGATCGCGGCTGCCGAGGCCAAGCGGAACCAGGCCGGCCAGAAAATCGAAGCCGAAATAGCGCAAGCTGCAGGGGCGTTTGAAGCTTCAATCGCTGAACGGCGGCAAGCGTTTGCGATACTCCAGAAGATCCGAACAGTTGATATCCCCTCTGCCCGCCGCCTGGCTGTCCAAGCTGATGCCGAACTCCAGCGTGGCAGTATCGACCGCGCCGAATGGGCAATCGCACACATTGCGGTGCTTCAATATCAACTGTCCGAACTTGACGCGCTCGCCCGCGTCCACGCCGCAGATGCGGCTTTGGAAGATGCAGTGCAACGTCCATTGGAAGGCCCAGAACAGATGATCGAAAATATGTTGGTCCTCGCAAGATCATGAAATCGGTTCCTGCCATTGGATGGGCGTTGGCGGGGGCCGCCTTGGCATCTGCAGCTTTCCTGATCATACCCGGAATGGGTCCAGGGCATGAGCCCGGTGTCGAGGAAACCGAACCCGCTGCAAAGAATGCGGTCGTTGCAGGCAATGTCTCGTTGGACAATCGCCAGATCGAAAAGGCCGGCATCCAACTCATCACGCTCAAATCAAGTATTCAGACGAGCACAAGAACGGGATTCGCCCGTGCACTGGACCTCTCTCCATTGGCGGCTATCAATTCGGAGATAGTGGCGTCACGTGCTGCCCTTTCGGCGTCCGAAGCCGAAGCATCGCGCCAGCAAGCCCTGGCCGCGCAGGATCAGAGTGCATCTGTGCGCTCAGTAGAAGTTGCAAGGGCCCAGGCGCGCGCTGATCGCGCACGCGTGACATTGGCGCAGCGCCGGATTGGTCTTGAATATGGGAGCGGGCTCGCCCGTCTTGCCAATGGCCTCGATGGACTGATTGCGCAGGCGGCTGACGGACGTGCGACAATCGTTCGCCTGGATTTTCAGGACGGATCGCCGGTTGCCGGAACCGTTGTCACGATCAGCGACGGCAAGCTTCAGGCAACAGCACAAGTTTTGGGACCGGCGGTGGCGGTTGATCCGAATCTTCAGTCGGCGGGCGCCCTCGCTTTGGTCCGTGGCCCGATCGTCCGTTCGCTTGCGGTCGGCAAAGTAATGACCGCGACAATTGCCAACCAAGGGTTGGTGAGGACCGGCGTTCTGGTTCCTCGTGATGCGATCGTCCGGACACAGGGCGGATTGTGGGTCTATCGTTCTGAAGGCAAAGGCTTGTTTCGACGCGTTGAACTCAAGGATGCTTCTGCACAGGACGCAGGATGGTTTGTTTCGGCGGGCTTGCGTGCGGGTGATCGAGTTGTAACCGGCGGTTCGACAGTCCTGCTTGGCATTGAATCTGGCCCTCCGGCCGAGGACGAATAGCCTGTGCTCGCAGCCATCGTCCGCCAAAGCGTTCGCTATCCGTGGATGGTGTTGCTCGCGGCTGCGGTTCTGACAGTATTTGGTGTCGTCACGCTAAATTCGGCGTCGTTCGATGTCTTTCCCGAATTTGTTCCTCCCCAGGCAAATGTGCAGACTGAAGCGCCAGGGCTTGTGCCGGATCAGGTTGAAACGCTGGTTACCCGACCAATCGAAGCTGCGATCAATGGTACCAACGGTGTCGAAAGCGTAAGATCTGAATCGATCCAGGGTCTTTCAGTCATCAACATCACATTCCGCGAAGGTACTGAGCCCTATCGCGCCCGCCAGGTAATAGGTGAAGCGTTGGCAAGCGTTGCCACAACGCTGCCATCGGGCGTCTCGGCGCCCAAATTAACGCCCCTCACGTCCTCGACGATGGACTTGCTCAAGATCGGGTTTGTCAGCCAAAAATTGAGTCCGATGGCGTTGCGAGACCTTGTTGAATGGACGGTGCGGCCGCGCCTTCTCGCGGTTCAAGGCGTCGCGCGCGCCAATATTTTCGGGGGCGAAAGACGCCAGATCGAAGTCCGCGTCAAACCAGCAGACCTCATCATCCGAGGCCTGACACTTACCGACCTGTCCAAGGCTATCGAGAGCGGTGTCAAAATTCGAAGTGGAGGATTTGCTGATACGTCCAGCCAGCGCATCCTGATTGAACCAACTCAGGACGCGGCCAGCGCAGAGGCAATTGCGCAGTCCATTCTCTCGACTACAGCGGGAGGTACGGCCCGCATCGGCGATGTCGCCAGCGTTTCCGACGTTGCAGCGCCCGCATTTGGCGATGCGCTCGTTATGGGCAAACCAGGCGTATTGCTGACGCTTTCCAGCCAGTATGGCGCCAACACGCTGGATACGACCATAGCGGTTGAGTCCGCCCTGGATGAACTCAAGCCTGCATTGGCGGCCCAAGGCGTTACGGTTTATCCAGCATTGCATCGACCGGCTGATTTCATTGAAACCGCGCTTTCAGGTGTTGAAAGGGACTTATTTTTAGGTGCCATTCTGATCGGGTTCGTTTTGCTGGTTTTCATGCGCAACATCCGTGTTGCGGCAATCGCCTTTGTATCCATTCCGCTTTCGCTGCTTGCCGCGATCATTGTCCTTGATCGCTACGGCCTGACCCTCAACACGATGACGCTGAGCGGGCTGACAGTTGCTCTGGGTGTCGTGATCGATGACGCAATCGTTGATATCGAGAATATCGTCAGGCGTATTCGCGTGGGCGGTGCAGACGCTACTCGCGCCCGAATCATCGAGGAGGCTTCAGTCGAAGTCCGTGGCCCGGTCGTCTATGCGACATTCGTCCTTGCTTTGACGATGCTCCCCGTTCTTTTCCTATCCGGACTTCAAGGCGCATTCTTTTCGCCGCTCGCGCTCGCTTTTCTGTTGGCAACATTGGCCTCTCTTGCTGTTGCCATGACCGTCACGCCGGCCCTTTCCGCTATCCTTCTCCAACAAGTTGAATCACGCGACGAGCCGCCGTTTCTTGATGCGTTCAAGAAGTGGCACGGATCAATTCTGGAGCGCTTGTGCCATTTTCCGGAACGTATCGCCGCTGCCACGCTGGCTACCGGGTTGATCGCGATTGTTGTGCTTTCCCTGTTCGGCAGTTCATTGCTCCCCGCCTTCAGAGAAAGGCACTATGTGCTTGGCGTCAGCGGACCAGCCGGGGCGTCGCTCGATTGGATGCGTTCAACCGGCGCACAAATTTCACGTGATCTGCTTTCTATTCCCCAGATTGCCAGCGTCGAACAACAGATTGGTCGCGCCGAGGCGGGTGAGGATACATGGGGGCCCAATCGCAGCGAGTTCCACGTCAATCTCAAGAAGGTCGATGGCGCCGGTGAGGATGAAGCGCAGAAACAGATTCGCGCTGTTCTTGAAAGTTACCCGGCCATACAAAGCGAGACACTGACTTTTCTTGGCGATCGGATCGGCGAATCGCTGTCTGGTGAAACTGCGGCGGTCTCGATCAGCATATTTGGCGGCGATCTGGATACGCTTGATCGCGCTGCTGCACAGGTGGTGGCAGCACTTAACAACGTTCCCGGATCCGCAGACGTCAGAGTCAAGACCTCAACCGGGACACCGATTCTGAGGATTCGACTGGATCCAGCGCTGATGGCCGTGCGCGGGGTCAGTCAGCAAGATGCAAATGATGCGATCGAGATTGGCTTTCAAGGACATCTCGCGGCCCAGGTCAATCAGGCTGACAGGACCACTGACGTGGTCATCGCCCTGCCCCTTGAGATGCGACGTGACCCAGAGGCGATTGGCGAGGTTTTGGTCCGTTCCGGAAGCGGAGGCGGGGTCCGCTTGGCCGACATAGCAACGCTTCGGCTCGAAGACGGGCGAGCTTCGATTGTGCATGAAGCCGGATTGCGCCGCCAGGTCGTAACGGTCAACCCGGCCGACACTGACATTGCAGGCTATGTCGCAAGCGCTCGACAGGCCATTGCAGAAAAAGTGAAGCTGCCGCCGGGCGGCTATCTTTCCTTTGGCGGGGAAGCAGAAGGACTGGCCGCGGCTCAACGGCAAATTGCAACAAACGTTGGAATTGCTGCAATAGCGATCTTTGCGTTGTTGATGATGGCGTTTGGTTTTCGTCCGACAATGCTGGTGCTTGCGGGCGCGCCATTCGCGCTGGCTGGCGGCGTCTTGGCCGTTGCGTTTTCAGGTGGTGTGGTTTCGTTGGGCGCGTTGGTGGGCTTCGTAACACTTTTTGGTATTTCGGCACGCAACGCAATCCTGCTCCTGTCCCATGTCGCCCATCTGCTCAAATCCGAGGGTGAGCCCTGGAATCTTGACACGGTTCTTCGAGCAACGCGAGAACGCGTGACCCCAATCCTGATTACAGCATTCGTCACCGCTCTTGGCCTTGCACCTCTAGCGCTTGAAACAGGTCAGGCAGGCCGTGAGGTCCAAGGGCCCATGGCACTCGTTATTCTTGGTGGTCTCATGAGTTCCATGATCCTCAGCCTCTTCTTCCTCCCCGCCTTGATTGCGCGGTGGTATATGAATGAGGACGTCGCGGCGCGCTCAAGCGCCGAATCCGAAGCCTGAGGCTCAAGCCTTGCCGACCACCGATTCGGGAAGATCCTTGCCAAACACGCGCTGGTAATATTCGGCCACAAGCGCACGCTCGGCCTCGTCACACTTGTTGAGAAAGGAAAGCCGGAAGGCAAAGCCGACATCTTTGAAGATTGCGGTATTCTGTGCCCAGGTGATGACTGTGCGCGGACTCATGACGGTCGAGATATCGCCATTCATGAACCCCTGTCGGGTTAGGTCGGCGACCTTGACCATGCTGGTGACATCGGCGGGATTCGCGCCGGCAGCCTTGGCGAGCACGATCTCGCTTTCAACGGCTGCAGGAAGATAGTTCAGGCCGACGACGATGCTCCAGCGGTCCATCTGGCCCTGATTGATCTGCTGGGTTCCATGGTACAGCCCACTCGTATCACCGAGACCCACCGTATTCGCCGTCGAGAAGAGACGAAAATACGGATTGGGCCGGATCACCCGATTTTGGTCGAGCAGGGTCAACTTGCCTTCGGTTTCGAGCACGCGCTGGATCACGAACATCACGTCCGGGCGCCCGGCATCATATTCGTCGAACACCAGGGCCGTCGGCGTCTGGAGCGCCCAGGGAAGCAGGCCTTCGCGGAATTCGGTGACCTGCTGGCCGTCCTTGAGGACAATCGCATCACGGCCGATCAAATCGATCCGGCTGATATGGGCATCGAGATTGATCCGGATGCATGGCCAGTTGAGGCGGGCAGCAACCTGTTCGATGTGCGTCGATTTTCCGGTGCCGTGATAGCCTTGAACCATGACACGGCGATTGAAAGCGAAGCCTGCAAGAATTGCGAGCGTCGTATCGGGATCAAAAACATACGCCGCGTCGAAATCTGGCACGCGCTCATCGGCCTCCGAAAAGGCTGGACATTCCATGTCGCTGTCAATGCCAAACAGGTCACGCACCTTGATCGTCTTGTCGGGCGCGTCGAGCAGCGTAGAACCGCGAGCGTCGGGCTGGATGTTTGGAATGTTGGTCATGTTCGGTCTCGTCAGATGAACGCAGGCGCGCTTTTGAGGTGCGTATAAGCCGCAATTACGTCCTGCAAAGCCTTTTCGTGGCTTCGGTCGCCGCCATTGCGGTCCGGATGGTAGCGGCGGACCAGTTCGGAATACCGGCCGCGCAAGGCGCGACGGTCGGCATCATCGCCAAGCCCTAGCGTCTTGAGGGCGCGCTGGTCCTCCGGAGAAAGCGTTTTTCCGTCCGTACGTTGCCGAGGCATGCGCTGGCGAAAACGGGCCGAGATGGCATCAAGCGGGTCGTGAAAATCGGACCATTTGGGTGGCGAATCGACCCCGGCTCGGGTGAATGCGCGGGTTTCTGTCGCCCATCCGGCATAGGGCGTTTGGGCGGCTTCGATCTCGTCCTGCGACATGTCCTTGAACCAGTCGAACTTCAGGTTGAACTCACGGACATGCTCAAGACACAACCACTGCCAATCCCCGGGGCCGTCAAAACCGGAACGCTGGCCAAACCGAGCAGGCGCACGAAACTCGCCCGGCTCCGGGCAGCCGGGATGCGCGCAGTGCTGGCTGCGGCCTTTGATGCGTCCGTGAAACTTCTCTCGCTCCATCAGGCTGGCCAATGCCCTGCCAGATGCTAGAAGGAAAGCCATGTCTGGTCCGATCACTCAAGAAATCGAAGCACTGCTGCGCAGTGCCTTTGCCCCGTCCGCGCTCATTGTCATGAATGAAAGTGCGAAACATCACGGTCATTCGGGGGATGATGGTTCAGGCGAATCTCATTTTACGGTCGAGATTGAGGCGGTAGCCTTTGCGGGAATTTCGCGGCTCGAGCGGCAGCGAATGGTCAACCGCGCGCTTGGCGACTTGCCGGGTCAGCGTGTTCATGCGCTTGCCATCAAGGCGCGTGCACCGGGGGAATGACACCGATGGCCCATACGCGCGTGCCGCTGTCGACAGGCGTTGAACTTGACGTTTGGACGGCAGGCGATCCCGACAACCCGCCGATCATCTTCCTGCATGGTTTTCCCGAATCACATCGGACCTGGCGGCACCAGATAGCGGCGCTGTCCGACCGCTACTACTGCATCGCACCGGACCAGCGTGGCTATGCACGATCGTCCAAGCCCCTGGAAGTATCGGACTATGCGGTGCCAAAGCTTGTTGCAGACATCTTTGCGTTGGCCGACGCACTGGGGATAGATCGCTTCACGATTGCCGCGCATGACTGGGGCGGGGCGATCGGCTGGGCGGCGGCGCTTGGTAATCCGGCGCGGGTCGAGCGGCTCATCATTGCCAATGCGCCGCATCCCTTTGTCTTCCAGAAGACACTGATCATGGATTTGGACCAGCGCGCTGCCTCGCAATATATCCGCGTCTTTCGCAATGATGATCTCGAACGCCGGATTGCCGAGAACGGGATCGACTGGTTCTTTGAACACAGTTTCATGCGCCATTTGACGATGGAGGATGTCGGGCCGGAAGACCGGGCGCTCTATATTGACGAATGGAGCCAGCCGGGCGCCTTGACGGCAATGTTCAACTGGTACCGCGCGTCGCCGATGGCCGTGCCGGCAATGGATGAGTATCCCCCGCGTTCGTCCTTTCTCGATGCACCATTCCCAAAATTGTCCATGCCGGTGCTGATCGTCTGGGGGTTGGAAGACAAGGCCCTGCTGCCTTGCCAGCTCGAAGGGCTTGATCCGCTGATCGAGGATCTTACGATCGTCCGCATCGAAGGTGCTGGCCATTTCGTGCCATGGGAGGCGCCCGACCCGGTCTCACAGGCAATGAAGGACTGGCTGTCATGAGCGAAAAGCGCGCCCAACTTTACCGGACGCGGTCAGACAGCGACCGAACGCCTGTTACCTATATCGAGCTGTTTTTCGATCTCGTCTTCGTGTTCGCAATCA
>JANLST010000136.1:0-2616 GCA_031362505.1 Sphingomonadales bacterium | reverse complement strand
GTGGACAGAGCTTTTTCGTTACACCCAGGGTTGCCGATATTCCTGAAATTGAAGAATTTTTTCGAGAAAATGCTCCTGAATTGAACTATGTCATCGCCCATGGCCAGATGGCCGCGAGCGAAGTCGAAGAACGCATGTCGGCCTTTTACGACCGAAAATATGACGTGCTGATTTCGACAACAATCGTCGAAAGCGGCCTCGACATCCCGAGCGCCAACACAATGATCATCCACCGGGCTGACCGTTTCGGCCTCGCCCAGCTCTACCAGTTACGCGGTCGCGTTGGACGCGCCAAGATTCGCGCCTATGCCTATCTGACCACTCCGCCAGAGCGAATCATGACTGATACCGCAGAAAAGCGGCTCAAGGTCCTGTCGGATCTCGACAGTCTGGGAGCCGGATTCCAGCTCGCAAGCCATGATCTCGACATACGCGGAGCCGGCAATTTGCTGGGAGATGAACAGTCTGGCCATATCCGTGAAGTTGGCTTTGAACTCTACCAGTCGATGCTTGAAGAAGCGATACTCGATGCCAAGGCAGGCGGCATTGCGGAAGCGCGAACACGAGATCTTTCGCCACAGATTACCGTTGACGCGCCAATTCTGATTCCGGACGATTACGTGCCCGACCTCGATCTACGGATGAGTCTGTATCGTCGGATCAACGAGATGGAAGATGCAAGAGAGATTGAGAGCTTTGCAGCTGAACTGATTGACAGGTTTGGAAAACTACCGAACGAAACTGAAAATCTCCTGATCGTAATGAATGTGAAGTTGAATGCACGAAAGGCGCATATCGCCAAGATCGATGTTGGACCTCGCGGCGCGCTGGTGAGCTTCTGGAATGACAGCTTCCCCGACCTTGCCGGTTTGCTTGCCTATGTCGATCGTTTGGGTGGTGTGGCCAAATTGCGCCCCGACAGCCGCCTCTCGGTCACTCGCGCCTGGGGGGATCCACGCGCACGGCTGAATGGTATTCTCCAGCTTTCCAAGGGCCTGGCAAAGATCATGAGGTGATGTGCAAAAAGAGGTAGCGCTGCCGCTTCAAGGCTTTTACTGGCCGTCGCAATATTTTCAGGAGCAAAACCCAAATGGCCGATACCCTCACTTTCACTCTCGAAACCGGCGATGTCGTCATCAACCTGCGGTCCGATCTGGCACCTGGCCATGTGGAACGGATTACCGAACTGGCAAGCGATGGTTTTTATGACGGCGTTGTCTTTCACCGTGTGATTGACGGTTTTATGGCGCAGGGCGGCGATCCGACCGGCAGCGGAATGGGCGGATCGTCCAAGCCAAACATTGCCGCCGAATTCAGCCGCGAACCGCATATCCGCGGAATATGTTCGATGGCGCGTTCTTCAAATCCGGACAGCGCGAACAGCCAGTTCTTCATCTGCCTTGACGATGCGCGCTTTCTTGATGGCCAATATACGGTCTGGGGCGAGGTTACCTCAGGCATGGAGCATGTAGATGCGCTTCCAAAGGGCGAACCGCCCCGCACGCCAGGCAAGATTGTCAAGGCAACCGTAAGCTAGAAATATAGGCAGCTAGTCAGCCAAACTGACGAGCCAGTCATGGAATACCCTGACTGGCTCCAGTTGCAAAGCGCGAGGCCGGCAAACGAACCAGTAGCTGTACGGGCTTTCGAACTCGACGTCGAAAATCTTGACCAATCGTTCATCATGGGCATCATCCAAATGGCTTTGATGCATGAACGCGACGCCCAGCCCCTGGGCCGCAGCCTCAAGCATAAGCTGACCCGAGTCGAAATAATCGATCGCCGCAGGTTCAAGATCAGGCATATCCAATGCCTTACGCCATTCTTTGAATGTGTCCGGCATGTCCCTGTGGATCATGACCGTCATTTCTGAGAGCTGTGTTGGATCCTTGAGAGCATGCGGCCCTTGCAAGAGCCGACGTGCGCCAATTGCAAACGCCATGTTGCGATCGAGTCGCCGGGCATAGAGCGCCGGATCAATTTCTCTCGAAAGAACTATCGCAGCATCCAGCCCATCGCCAAGCCGTGTAACGCCATGCGCTGCCGTATCGACGTCGATATGCAGCGCCGGGTGCAATTGCCGGAGCTCCGGCAAATGCGGAAATAATTGCTGCGCTGCATAAAGTGGAGCCACGCCGAGCCGCAATCGCAATAGCAGATTGGGGCTGGTGAGCGTTTCTATGGCGTCGGTCAGCGAGTCAAGAATGGGCGCGACTAGCAGCATCAGCCTGTCACCATCATCATTGGGGACGATGGCCTGATGCCGCCGTTCAAACAGCGGGCGTCCAACGAATCGCTCAAGAGATTGAATTCTGCGGCTCAAAGCGGGGGATGACAGCGCCAGTTCCTCGGCTGCAGCCTTGACTGAGCCGAGACGCGCTACGTGGACAAATGCCTCCACTCCGGCCAAAGATGGTAACCGACGCATATCGTGTGCTCCCCACTAACGACTCCCACGCTAGCGGTCAGATGCAATATTTGCAATTATGGTTTTTCATTTCGCACTTGCACAAGAATATGGTGCGGTGCACCTAGAGCAGGCCTTTCAGGCATCCTCTCCTATCAAACTTTCAAGGGTCGGTTCCTCGGAACCGGCCCCTTTTTTTGTAACGCCGG
>JANLST010000118.1:0-2055 GCA_031362505.1 Sphingomonadales bacterium | reverse complement strand
CATTTTGGTTGGGGTGTGGCAGGCGTGGTAGCCATGGACGTGGGAAGTTCGACGGGCGGATTCAGCGATGTCCTGCTGACCAGGGGGGCCAAGCGGGTTTATGCGGTAGACAGTGGCACGAACCAGCTTGCCTGGAAGCTGAGGCAGGATGACCGGGTCATCGTTCTCGAACAGACCAGCGCTCGAATTCTGACGGCCGATCATATACCCGAGCCGATTGATTTGATCGTCTGCGACGCGAGTTTCATAGGGCTCGCCAAAGTGCTTGAACGCCCTTTGCAATTCGCTTCGCCAGTTGCCCGTTTGATGGCGCTCATAAAGCCACAATTCGAAGCAGGTCGCGCAGAAGTGGGGAAGGGCGGAGTTGTTCGTGATCCAGAGACCCACATCCGCGTTTGTCATGAAATTGAAACATGGCTCACGGCAAGCGGCTGGCATGTGCAGGGAATCACCCAAAGCCCGATTACGGGGCCAGAAGGGAACGTCGAATTTCTCATTGCAGCGACCCTCATCGCTTGACGTTTACGGAAAGTACTGCCAGCGGCGACGCGTGCTGCGCCATTTGATCCCCCTGCTCTTGCTCGTTTCCACTACGCCAGCATTGGCACAGCGAACGACCAACAATGCCGTAACCTCTGCTGACGATGCCTTTGGACGAGCGGTGGGAAATGAGAAGATCGGTATCTATTCGACAGAGGATGTGCGCGGATTTAATCCGGTCGAGGCTGGCAATGTCCGTATTGAAGGGCTTTACTTCGATCAGCAATCGCAGCCTTCGAGTCGCCTGGTAGACAGTTCATCTGTCCGGGTCGGTTATGCTGCACGGGGATACCCATTTCCATCGCCGACCGGAATCGCGGATCTCAAGCTGGAAAAGTTTGAAGGCCAGCGCGTCTTCAGCGCCGATATTGAAAAGGAATCCCGCCGCAATCAATCAGGATCGTTTCAGCTGAAATTGCCGTTAATCGGCGATCGTCTTGGTATTTCGGCAGGTTTGGGCCTTCGGTTTGCGAATGTCCCTCAGGGGCGCAATGGCAACTTCAACAGCATGGCGATCAACTTGGGATGGACGCCCTATGACGGGGCCGAGGTCGCTCTGTTTGCAGGCCGGTTTCACTTCGGGCACGGGCGAGTGTCACCCGTCATTTTCCCGGCCGGCAGCTTTGTGCCAACCCGCATTAGTCGCTCTATCTATCTAGGCCAGCCTTGGGCCCAGAACAAGTCGACAGGCACGACCAGCGGCGCAATCGTGAAACTGCCGCTCGGCAAACTCAAGCTTGAAGCCGGCTTGTTTCGGTCCACCCGTGATGATCCGCGCAGCTTTGCGGACCTCGAACTTGGAACCGAGCGTGATGGGCGGGTGGCCAATCGCATCGTCATTGCCGATGACGACAATGGGTCCGGCTCAACATCCGGAGAAGCGCGCTTGACTCGCATGTGGCAGGATGGGGGTCTGCGCCATAGCTTGATTGCTGCACTTCGCGGCCGCAGTCAAAGCCGCGCCTTTGGCGGTCAGCAACGCGTCTTGCTCGGCAGCAGTCGCGCTGACGCACGCGATGACCGTCCCGAACCCGGCCTGACATTTGGCGCGAACAGCCAATCCAAGGTTCGTCAGTTCACCTATAGCCTCGGCTATGCCTTGCAATGGAATAGGCGCGGGTCACTAAGCCTGGCCGTGCAGAAAAGCGACTACAGCAAGGAAACAAGCTTCGCCGATCCCTTGCTGGCAAAGACTGTCAGTCGTGACCAGCCGTTGTTGTTCAGCGCCAATGGTTCGGTGAATATTCTGTCTGGGCTGACGGCCTATGCGGGCTATGTTCGCGGGCTGGAGGAAAGTGCGGTCGCACCTGACATTGCGACCAATCGCGATGAAGCGCCGCCCGCAATTCGCACCAACCAGAAGGATGCCGGCCTGCGCTACGCGATCACGCCCAAGCTGAGCCTGATCGCTGGCGTCTTTGAAGTACGCAAACCCTATTTCAACATAGATTCAGCCCGTCGATTTCGTCAGTTGGGAAGTGTCAGCAATCGGGGCATCGAGATTTCGCTGACGGG
>JANLST010000063.1:0-4102 GCA_031362505.1 Sphingomonadales bacterium | reverse complement strand
TCGCTGCGCTGGTAGCTCACCCAGCCTTTGGGGCGACGCGCGGAGATGATCGGGTCGTACGTCGTGTCAGCCAGATCGCGCCATTCGCGGGCGCGACGACTCTCGAGACTGGCGGCGATCGCTGCCAGCGCGTCGAGTGTCTCGCCTTTGGTGAACAGGCCGGATCGCGCGCCAAGCACATAGCCCCAGAACTGGTCCTGCCCTTCATAAACCCAAAGCAGGTCGTTCACGAGCGGCGTCGCGAAATCCAATACCATCTGCCCCGCTGGCCGCCGATATTTTCCAACCCAGCTATGGCTCAATTCATGCGCAAGCAGGTTGCGGCGGCCGGGGCCCGCGGCCCATTCGGTGAAATATTCGGGATTGACCACATTCTCGGATGAGCGGTGATGCTCGAGCCCGATGCTGCCGATCCGGTCGGTCAACCCGAGAAGCAGGTCATAATGATCGAACGGGCGCGTGCCGAAAAGCTTGACGGCCTGATCGACGAGCCTCCGGTGCACGTCGATCTGCGCAGGAGTCGCCGCCAGATATTTGGCCGCATCGGCGACGATGTTGAGCGTGACATTCTGCCCGAGCGGTTCAGCACGAAAATGCTTTCCTGCGAAGATGGGTGAATCGACCAATGTTTCATAGTCAACGGTTGCATAGGCGATGCGCGCGCCAGATGCGGGTCCGGGCTGCGGGCGAAGCGCGGTCGCGGCGCGCCAGCCTGTTGGCAGGGTGACGCTGGCCGATACTGGAATCCGTCGTGTCGCCCATCCCGATGGGTATAGCGAGACAGACTGCCACTGAAGGTTGATGATCTCGGGCGAAACAACCACCCGGCCCTGATCGTCTTCGGTTGCCGACAGGAATTTGAACGACAGATCGAGCAGCCGTGCCCCGTCCGGCACATCGATATGGAACGCATAGACATCCACCGGGTCACGTTTCCACGCCAGCGTCTTGCTCCCTGCCCGGATCACCAGTCCCGCCAGCTTTTCGATTTGCCCGCGCGCCGCATGATTGCCCGGCAGCCATTTGGGAAAATTGAGCGTCATCGGCCCGGCAGCCGCAACGGGGATGGACTGGTTGACGCGGAAGATTCCCTGATCGGTGTCCGTCGCGTCAACGTTGAGCGTCATCACCCCCGGATAGGGCGTGTCGCGCGGGGAAGACGGTGTTTGGGCGAGGGCAGGAAATGTGGCCATCAGGACGAGGCCGGAAATGATAGTCCGCATTGATATCCCCGGATATTTTCGCCCAGATAGGGCGTTCGCCGGGGCGTTGTAAATCAGCGGCTCGACCAAAGGCTGAATTCTCCTGCACGAACGACAAGTCCTGTTGTACCGACGGGCTCCGTCTTGCCGGATGTCAGGAAGGCAATCATCGCTTCGTCTTCGGCCGGAACGCGGGCAATCGCGCGTCGACCGTCGGGCATTTTTGCCAGCACCACTCCGAATTTCGGCTGCGCCTCGCGATCATAGATGACGGTATAGGTCTCGATTTCGGCCGGGCCTTCATAGCCATCAACCAACTCGGGGATCGGCCCGCGCCGCGCATCGGCTTCGGCCTGGCAGTCATAATCCTGCGGAAAGGTCCCGGCAGGTTGGGGGCGCGTCGTCAGGATGATCGCGTGGTTATGAGTCGCAAAGCCGCCATTGGCAAACAGCAATCCGTCGCCGGGCTCGACACGAAGCTTCTCGACCATCGAAGCGGCTGCATGCGCCATGTAATTGCCGATCGGCCCACCGCCAAAGGTCAACCCGCCGAACACGGTCGCGGTACGATCGGCCGGAAGCCCCAGCACCCGCCGCGCCATTTTGGGGACGCAGGGAAAGCAGGAATAGAGTTCGAGATGATCGAGCTTTTGCGGATCGATCCCATTGCGCGCGATGACCTGTTCGAGCGTAACAGCCATGCTGGGCGATTCATCCCAGCGCGCGCGATCGAGCACAGCGTCCGCCTCATGGGCCGCTGCGCCCTTGCCGACATAGATAAGCCGGCTTTCCGGAATGCCCGCCGCGCGCGCAGCGGCAAGGCTGGTCACGAGCAGCGCGGCGCCCTGGTTCACCGACGAATTGGCCACGGTCAGCTTGGTATAGGGAAAGGCAATCGGCCGATTGGATGCAGACGGGGTGATGATCTCGTCCGCCGACATCGGCTTGCGGAGCCATGCCGCGGGATTGTCCGCCGCCACTTGTGCGAACCGCGACCAGATCACGCCGGTTTCCGTCTGGCCCTCTTTCAGCGTCTGGCCCCACGCCTTGCGGCCTGCATTTTCATAAAAGGGATAGATTTCCGTCGGCGTCCGCACGCCATATTTGACATGGACCGGGATGGTATCGGGCATGCGGAGATTGCGCCCAATCCCGCCGCCATCGGGCCGCTTCGCCGCCGTCCGCAAGGCTTCGCCACCCACGATCACCGCCACCTGCGCGCGGCCTTCGCCAATCGCATTGGCGGCATCGTTCAGATACTTGATCGGCGTATCGCCATTGGGCCCTTTGCTCTGTTCGGCATGCGCGGGAGCAATGCCAAGCGCGCCACACAGCCCTTCAACCATCGTCTTGTCGAGCGACGGGAAGGAAATCTGGCGGGTGTTCCCCATCCAGTCGATCCGGTCGATAAAACCGCCGCCCGCATCCTGATCGGCCGCACGAATCGCGGCTTCCATCAACTGGCGCGAATCGAGCGCGTCGGCATCATCGACCGGCCGGTCATTGACCTGACCGACCCCGATGATCACGGGAATGCGGGTTTCATCCTGTTGCGCTGTCATGCTCAAACCTATGCAATACACACGTCAACAGGGCAAGCACCGCCGATATTGCTTGGCCAACCGCGTCAGCGCCTGCTCTTGGGCTGATCCGCCCCGTGATTCAGAATATTGAACGGGTGGCGCACGCGCGGGGCCGATTGCCCCCCTTGCATCGCGACCGCTTTGCGGACATCCTGATCAACGGAGCCACCACGCATGGCTCCGGGGTATAGCTACCTCGCTACAACAACCGGTTGGTAAGGATTTGGTCCTTATCACCACCCTGATCCTTTTCGGTCGGGGAGCCTGTGGAGATGTCCAGGGCTCTCGGGCCTAAAGGCTGCAGGAGCCGTGTTGTAGCGGTTAGCTAACTCCCCGATCACAGGATCGAAACGGACAGGCCAAGCGGGGGCGAACCGCGAAGGCCGCCCGAGTGGAGTAAACATGTGGAAGCGGGATGACCCCGGAGACGGCTCTCGGTGGCTGAACACCGCGCTTGCGGTTGCAGGCATCATTTTTGTGCTGACCTTGTTGATAAATTTCTGGAACGCCGTCTCCACGCTCTTGCGTTGAGTGGCGCCAACGCGTCGGCGCTCTAAGCCAAGAATGAGCTGTGCCAACGTACCCACATCGGACGAATGCCGAACTGGTACCCTCACGCCCCAAAAAACGGAGAAGTATGGATGGCGATTGCGGCGGATGTGGATGTCGTGCTCGAACAGCGGGGAAACGAGATCGTCCTTCGGCCTGTGAAAGACCCGGCGGCCGAAAAGCAGAAACTGCTGGCGATGCTGGCCGCCCTGAAGGCACTCGGGCCGGTGGGCGAAATCGAGACGCGGGGTCCGTTTGAATTTCCGGATCGGCCGGGCCTGTAGCCCTTGGCCGTCCTGATCGATACCAATATCGCAATCCACTTGCGTGACGGCGATCCGCAGATTGCGGCACGGATCGCCAGGCTTGCCGAACCGTCTTTCATCTCGATTGTGACGCTGGTCGAACTGGAGGGCGGCGTCCATTCAAAACCGGCGCTGGCCGCGAAACGGCGCGCCGCGCTCGATATCCTGCTTGGCGGCGTTGTCGTGCTGCCGTTTGATGATGCGGACGCCCGCGCCTATGCCTTGATCGTTTCCGCCCTTGGCTATTCCCGCCCGCTCATCCTCGACCGGATGATCGCAGCAACCGGCCTGGTCCACGATCTCCTGCTCATCACAATGAATGGCGCCGATTTTCGCGATGTGCCGGAATTGAAGTTGGAGGTGTGGGAGTTACCCCGCATAACGTGAGTTTCCGTATTCCCCTCTACCGCAACTTCGCAATCTTCAGCCCGTCCGCCTTCGCCCGATCCTTGATGCTTTCCTC
>JANLST010000062.1:0-2619 GCA_031362505.1 Sphingomonadales bacterium | reverse complement strand
CCAGCAAATGGGCGGGTTCGATTGCAAGCCCGTCGCGGGCGAACTGACCTATGGGCTCGAACGGCTCGCCATGTATATCCAGGGCAAGGACAGTGTTTACGATCTCGCCTTCAACGATGCAGGCGTGACCTATGGTGATGTGTTCCACAAGAATGAAGTGGAATTCAGCACCTATAATTTCGAGGTCGCGGACACCGCCAGCCTGTTTGATGGCTTCGCCAAGGCGGAAGCCGAATGCCAGCGCTGCATCGATGCGAACATTCCGCTCGCCGCCTATGACCAGGCGATCGAGGCGAGCCACCTGTTCAACCTGCTCCAGGCGCGCGGTGTGATTTCTGTGCAGGAACGCGCCAGCTATATGGGCCGCGTCCGCGATCTCGCGAAGGGCAGCTGCCAGGCGTGGATGGACAAGAACGGGTGGGCGGCGTGATGGGCGGTCAAAAATCCTCTCCCCCCGGGAGAGGTGGCGGCGAAGCCGGCGGAGAGGGAGCCGACAAGGAAGGCCGCGAGAGCGGCTGCACGCTCCTGCGTGCTTTACACGGGGTCCCCCTCCACCGCTTCGCGGTTCCCCTCCCCCGATGGGGAGGATTTTAGGATGACAGACTTCCTGCTCGAACTGCGGTCCGAGGAAATCCCGGCGCGGATGCAGGACAAGGCGCGTGAGGATCTTGCGCGACTGTTCGCGGACGAAATCGCCAAGGCGGGGATCAAGGCGCCTGAGATCGTCACCTATGCAACACCGCGCCGCCTCGCGTTGATCGCCAAGGGCCTGCCGCTCGAAACCGAAGCGGTTAGCGAGGAGTTGAAGGGACCGAAAACATCGGCGCCGCCACAGGCGCTGGAAGGGTTCCTCCGCAAGACCGGCTTGACGCAGGACCAGTTGGTCGATCGCGATGGCATCTGGTTTGCAGTGATTGAAAAGCCGGGCCGCAGGACGGCTGACGTGCTGGCTGACGCCATCCCCGCTATCGTTCGCGCCTTTCCGTGGCCGAAATCGATGCGCTGGGGCGACGCTTCCGCCTCGACCGAAAGCCTGCGCTGGGTGCGTCCGTTGCAGGGGATTGTCGCACTGCTCGGCGATGATGTGGTGCCTTGCGAGGTCGACGGCATCCAGAGCGGATCGGCAACGGTCGGCCATCGCTTCCATCATTCGGGCGAAGTCACGATTGGCAACGCCGCCGACTATGCGGCCAAACTCAACGCCTGCCATGTGCTCGTCGATCAGGAGGAGCGCCGTGCGATCATTCGGGCTGGGGCTGAACGATGCGCGAGCGAAGCCGGACTGGTGCTTGTGCCGGACGAGGGGCTGGTAATCGAGAATGCGGGCCTGACCGAATGGCCGGTGCCGATGCTCGGGCGCTTCGATCAGGCGTTTCTGGACGTGCCGGAGGAAGTCATCCAGCTGACCGCGCGGGTGAACCAGAAATATTTCATCTGCCGCGATAGCGCAGGCAAGCTGGCCAATGCGTTCGTCTGCACGGCCAACATCACCGCGAACGATGGCGGCACGGCGATCGTTGCGGGCAACGAAAAGGTGCTTGCCGCGCGGTTGAGCGATGCGAAGTTCTTCTGGGAGCAGGACCTAAAGGTTCCGCTGGAGACGCAGGCGGAGAAGCTCAAGGACATTGTTTTCCACGAGAAACTGGGGACAGTTGCCGACAAGGTCGAGCGCGTGGCGAAACTGGCGCGCTGGCTGGTGGAAAGTGGCGTCGTCCATCCCTCCCCCTCTGAAGGGGGCGAGGGGAGTCTCGCCGACGATGCCGAACGCGCCGCTCGCCTGTGCAAGGCCGATCTCGTCACCGGAATGGTCGGCGAATTTCCGGAACTGCAGGGGATCATGGGCGGCTATTACGCCCGCGCGCAGGGCGAAACTGATGCCGTCGCCGATGCTGTGCGCGATCATTACAAGCCGGTCGGACAAGGCGATGACGTGCCGACTGCGCCAGTGACGGTGGCGGTGAGTTTGGCGGAAAAGCTGGATACGATTGCTGGCTTCTTCATAAAAAATATGAAGCCCACTGGTTCTAAAGACCCATTCGCCCTTCGTCGTGCAGCATTCGGCATCATGGCAATGTTATATGGTTCTTCGCTTCGGGGCAGCCTCGTGAATTGGCTTGCAGAATCGCGACAATATTACCTTGCCCAAGGTATTTTGGACGAACGGGAAGAACCTGTTCCCGCTGCATCATTGCGACATGAAATTGAGCAGCAATATGCAAAGATATTTCTGATCGAAATAAGGGAGTTCTTGAAAGACCGCCTCAAAGTCCAGCAGCGCGAAGCCGGTGTTCGTCACGACCTGATCGATGCGGTGTTCGCGCTTGGTGGTGAGGATGACCTTGTCCGCCTGCTCGCGCGGGTGAAGGCGTTGCAGGCCTTTGTCACCACTGAAGAAGGCACAAACCTTCTCGCCGGATACAAGCGGGCGGCGAATATTTTGAAGCAGCTTCCCTCGCCCCCTTCAGGGGGAGAGGGACAGCGGAGCGGAGCGACGCAGGGAGAGGGGGGAGTCGGTGCTCTTCCAGACTCCCCCCACACCCCCAGCCCCACACCCCCCGGAGGGGGGGGGGGAAGCTGCGTCAAAAAATTAGCCGCCCCCGTGTTTACGGCGAGAAGGTT
>JANLST010000046.1:0-3453 GCA_031362505.1 Sphingomonadales bacterium | reverse complement strand
AGACGCGATGCGGACCATCGGCGTCTCGCCGATCGAAGCCCTTGTCCTGCCGCGCTTGCTGGCGACGACGATCATGATGCCTTTGCTCGGGTTTTTTTCGATGATCGTCTCGATGATCGGCGGGGGCGTCTTCTGTTGGCTCTCGCTTGATCTGCCGCCTCTCACCTATGTCCATAGGCTTCAGGAAGTGATCCCGATGACCGATCTCTGGGTTGGGCTGACCAAGGCGCCGGTTTTCGGAGCCATCATTGCCATTTCCGGCTGCTTTCAGGGCATGCAGGTTGAAGGGAATGCCGAAGAGGTCGGCCTGAGGACGACCGCAGCCGTTGTGCAGGCCATCTTCCTGGTGATCGTGCTCGACGCGTTCTTCGCCGTGTTTTTCACATCGATCGGTTGGGATTGATGAACCGGGACGATCCCATTGCCATCCGCGTTCGCGGGCTGAAAAACAGCTTTGGCGAACAAGTGGTACATGAAGGTCTCGACCTTGATGTTCGAAACGGCGAAATTCTGGGTGTCGTCGGTGGGTCGGGGACCGGAAAGTCGGTCTTGATGCGAGCCATCATCGGACTCAAGCGTCCCGATGAAGGCGAAGTCACGGTCTTTGGCGAACCTATACTCGACAAGGAAGAACTTGAGGCTCTCGACATCCGTCGCCGTTGGGGGGTGCTGTTTCAAGGAGGCGCTCTATTTTCGACGCTGACTGTCGCGGAGAATATTCAGGTCCCGTTGCGTGAATATTATCCTGAGCTGCCCGAAATCCTGCTTGATGAAATCGCTGCGTACAAGGTGGTGATGTCCGGGCTGCCTGCCGATGCCGGACCGAAATATCCGGCGGAACTGTCAGGCGGAATGCGAAAGCGCGCCGGCTTGGCGCGCGCGCTGGCACTGGATCCGGCGCTTTTGTTCCTCGATGAGCCAACGGCAGGCCTTGATCCGATCGGGGCTGCGGCGTTTGACGCCTTGACGCAGAGCCTTCAGCGCACGCTTGGATTCACGGTCTTCCTGATCACCCATGATCTTGATACGCTCTATGCTATTTGCGACAGGGTAGCAGTACTTGCCGACTGGAAAGTCATCGGAGTCGGGACGATTCCAGAGTTGCTGGCAATGGATCACCCGTGGATCCAACAATATTTCAACGGACCCCGCGGCCGGGCAGCAACGGCAGCAGTTGATCGTAACACCGAAACAAGGGCATGATGCGCTGATGGAAACACGTTCCAACCATATTCTCGTCGGCGGCGTCGTGCTTGGCCTGCTCGCCGCGCTTGTGGGATTCATCGTGTGGCTGGCGGGAATCAGCGGCGGCGTGACGAAGAGTTACGATATTTTCTTCCAGCAGTCGGTCGAAGGCCTCTCGCAGGGTGGCCTTGTGACCTATGCGGGCGTCCCCTCCGGGGAGGTCAAGCATATCGAACTTTGGCGGGACAATCCCGGCTTTGTGCGGGTCAGGATCGAAGTAAAGCGCGAAACTCCCGTCCTTGAGGGCACGACCGCCAGCCTTCAGGGCAGTTTTACCGGCCCCTCTTCGATCCTGCTGGACGGCGCGGTCAAGGGTGCGCCGCCGATCACGGACAACGGACCCGCCGGAGCGCCTGTGATCCCGACCAAGCGGACGGGCCTTGGTGCGCTGCTCAACAATGCGCCGCAATTGCTCGAGCGGATTTCGACGCTCACCGAGCGGGTGACGGAATTGCTCAACGACAAGAACCAGAAGAGCCTGTCCGGGATACTGGCGAACACTGACCGTTTGACCGCAACTCTGGCCCGTAACGGCCCGCAGTTCGAAGCGACGCTTGCCGAAACGCGCGCAACGATCAAGCAGGCGGGGCTGGCCGCCGAGCAGTTGACGAAATTGGCCGGCACGACGAACGCGTTACTCGATTCAGACGGGCGACCGATGGTTGCAGAACTCCGCAAGACAGCGTCGGCCGCACAAAAGAGTCTCGCAAGCCTTGATGCCGCGCTGATCGATGCCCGTCCCGGGCTTCAGGCACTTTCAAATCAGACCATCCCTGAGGTCGGGCAATTGGTGCGTGATCTGCGCGTCATGTCCGAAGCACTCGGATCGGTCGCAACCAAGCTCGATCAGGGAGGAGCGGGTGCCCTTCTGGGATCGCCCAAGCTGCCTGACTACAAGCCCGGGAGACACGGCAAATGAACAGGGTTATTTCAGCAGTCGCACTTGGCCTTTCGCTGTCGGGCTGTGTCAGTTTTGGGGCCAAGCCCCCGGCTTCGCTGCTCAACCTGTCGTCAATCGCGCGGGTGGCGGCCAATGACGCCCGCGCGGCGCAGGCCGGAGAAGCGATCAGCATCTCCGTGCCAATCGTGCCGCAGGCACTGGCCACCAATCGCGTGCTGGTGATGAATGGTGCAACGGCGCTGGCCTATGTCAAGGATGCGGTCTGGGTCGAACCGCCAGCGAGACTGTTTCAGCGGCTGGTGTCCGAAACGGTTGCAGCCAAGACCGGTCGGGTGGTGCTCGACCCCCGACAGATCGCCTTTGACCAGGGGACGCAAATAACCGGAACGCTAAGCGCTTTCGGCATTGATCCCGACGCGCGGAAGGCGGTGATTGTCTATGACGCAGCAATCAGCAGCGACCATGGCAAGAGCGTGCGGACCCGACGATTCGAGGCGAGGGTCTCCATTGGCAAGATTGAACCGGAAGACGTCGGGCGGGCATTGAACATGGCAGCGAACAAGATTGCCGAAGACGTTGCCGGCTGGATCTCCGGCTAACCGTCCTCGGGAAGCAGAAACTTCACCTTGCGTGTCGAGAAATCGACCGAGACGCGCCGGAAGGAGCGCAAGCTTTCAACGCCCATCAGCATCGACGGCTTTTTCGTAAGGCCGAACAGCTTAAACGGATGGGCATCGGCGAAGGCAACCCCGGCATTGCCCATTGAAACGCCGCCAATCCGCAACCTGGAGACGATCGTATATTCGGCGGGCGTGTTGTGACCGAGCACATCAACCATGTTGATCGGCTTGATCTCGGTCTCGGGGATGCGCTTGACAAGCAAGGCGCGCAATTTGCTATTGGCAACCGTATTCTGGGCACCGGTGTCCACCACCACCCAGATCTTCTGCCCATTCGCGTCCGCATCAACCATGACGAGTTGGCCCAGCCTTGTGCGTGCCGTCACGATGATCAAATCTGCCTCGGCGGGAATAGCCTCTTCAGGCGTGCTGGACGGTTCGACCCGCATCGTATGGGCGACGAAATCCATCACGATGCGTTGGCCCTTCATGCTGTCTATGCCCAGCAAGCCATCGGCACCGACATAACGTCTGGGCAGCGCGGCGGCTTCAACCCCTTTCTTTGTATTGGTCGAAACCTGCACGGTGTTGATCCTGACCATACGGACGGTCCCTGATCCGCCCATGGCGTGCAGCCTTGCTGTCCCCGCACTGGGAAGGGCCAGCTGTTTGGCAAGTTCTTCAGAG
>JANLST010000035.1:0-4351 GCA_031362505.1 Sphingomonadales bacterium | reverse complement strand
GGGAACCAGCCGCCATCAGGGACCTTGGTGAGGTTGGATGCGAGATAGGCCGTATCGACGGTGAAGAACACGGTCAACATTGCGACCGACAGGTACTTGTTCCATTCCCAAAGTTTGAACAGGACGACCGCCAGCAGGCAGGAGTCAATGAATACGGCGCCGGTCACCGCGATGCCATAGGCCGCGGCGAGATTGCTGGAGCTCTTGAACAACAACACGAGCAGCAACACCATGATCATCAGTGTCCAGTTGATGAACGGGATGTAGATCTGGCCAGCGGCACTCTCGCTCGTATGCATGATGCGCATGCGGGGAATGAATCCCAGCTGGATCGCCTGTTGGGTAAGAGAAAAAGCGCCTGAGATAACGGCTTGGCTGGCGATGATTGTCGCAAGGATCGCAATCAGCACCACCGGAAGGCGAACCGCGTCGGGCAGCATGAGGAAAAACGGGTCCTTCACCCGTTCCAGCGCACTTGCCGGGTCCAGGGTGTGGATCATCGCGCCCTGCCCCATATAGTTCAGCATCAGTGCTGGCAAAACGAACCACAGCCAACTGATGCCAATCGGCTTGCGCCCGAAATGCCCCATATCGGCATAGAGTGCTTCTGCCCCTGTAACAGCGAGAACCACCGACCCCATGGCCAGAAACGCGCGCTCGCCATCTTCCACGAAGAAACGCGCCGCATTGAGGGGATTGATCGTATGCAGGATGATCATCGGATCGCGGACGATATACATCACGCCGAGCACCGCGATGGTCACAAAATAGATGATCATGATCGGTCCAAAAAGCGCCCCGACCTTTGCCGTACCACGTGACTGAATGGTGAAAAGTCCGACAAGGATGCCGGCCGCAATCGGCAGGATCCAGGCCTCGAAACCGGGATGGACATAGGCCAAACCCTCAGTTGCCGATAGCACGGACATCGCTGGCGTGATCATCGAATCGCCATAGAACAATGCCGTTGCAAAAACCCCGAGCAGGACGATCGGAGCCGTCCATCGTGCACCTTCTGTCTTACGGTTTATGAGTGCAAGCAGGGCAAGGCTGCCGCCTTCTCCCTTGTTGTCGGCGCGCATGATGATCGAGACATATTTGAACGTCACAACGATCATCATCGACCAGAAAATCATGCTCAGAACGCCAAATATATGGAGTTCATCTGGAACCAGCTTGTGATGTCCGGCAAAGGTTTCGCGAAAAGCGTAGATCGGACTCGTGCCGATGTCGCCAAACACGACACCTATGGCACCGACGACCATCTTTACGAGAGGGCCCCCGGCCTGATGGCCATGTGTTTCTTCCTGCGAGTCGTCTGTTGCGACCGAGTCACTCATCACTCGCGAACTCCCGGAAATACGACGCGCATGAACTCTGTCTTGCCCCTATACGCAAAAGGTGGCGCGCCCTAGCATAGCCGATACCGCGCGGCAATGTAGCGAAATGATCAGGTGTGGCCCGGTTTCAAATTCCAAATTTAGGGAAAGTGGAATTGCGGATTTTGAACCGGAATCCGGCTGATTCTGCATGGCAAATGCGAACGTGTGTCTGTCTACGGCCAAATGCTTGACCAGAGGGACAGGCATGAAACCCATTTCCTTCAAGCGGCGCCGGTTCTCACCGGCAGTGAAAGTCCTCGGGCGCAGCGATCGCCACAAGCCTGGCCGACTACGAGACAACAACAGGGCTGAAAATTTACACCTGCCCGTCCGCCGACGGGAAAGGAACGCTGCGTCCCCAGCGGCTCAATGAATTTGTCATTCGAGAGAAGACCGCAGACTCGAGAAGCTACCCTGATAATCGGTTGCGGGCCTAGGACAACCGAGCCACATACCCGCCCTCCTTGCCGAATTTTGCATTTGCGTTGACACCACTCTTTGAAGCAATACTAACCGGATGCGCCATTGCCGCATATGCAGGGGCAAAGATTTGGCCAGACCCTTATATATTCACCAGATTACCGCAATGGATGCTGGTCCGGTCGGTCTGGTTTCAATTGCGGCCGAAGCGGGCTGTGACGGCATCTGCATCTTTACGCACATTCCTGCCAATGTGGACAAGGCTCTTTTTCCTGTCGTGGACGAAGGCAACAAGGCTGAGTTGCTGATGGCCATGCGTGACCGCGACATTGCAGTTTCCAATGTGGAATTCTTCCCGATAACGGCAGATGCGGAAATCGCCGATTTTTGTTCTGGACTCGCACTCGGCGCGGAATTGGGTGCGGCGCGCGCCGTTTGCCATATCCATGATACGCATAGGGACCGCGCGGTCGACATGCTGGGGAGTCTCTCTGATCTGGCTGCCAGATATGGCCTGGACCTCGGCCTTGAGTTTATGGGGATGACTGCTGGCTGCCAGTCGCTCGATCATGCAGTTTGGTTCGTCGATCAAGTCGCGCGACCCAATCTTGGAATTGCGATCGACATGCTGCATTTGGTTCGGACAGGCGGGACTGCCGCAGATGTGGCGGCGCTGGATAGCCGCTATTTTTCCTATGCCCAGATTTGCGACGGACGTGGGCTCCACATCTCTAGCGACTACATGGGGGAAGCCTTGGGACGCGAATTACCGGGGGATGGAGATTTTCCGGTGCAAGCGATCATCGAAGCCTTGCCGCTATGCTGTCCGCTCGACATAGAAGTGCCTTGTTCGAAACTTGCCGAACGCAATGTTTCAATGAACGAATGGGTGCGCGAAGCTATTTCGCGAAGTCGCGAATTGATCAATCAAGCGACGATTTGGCGCTAGTCAGAGACGCGTCCGACGAAGACCGATCACATCGGCCGGTAGAGCGAATGGCCTGATGCCACGATCTTCAGGATCGGGAGCGGAAAATCGGGATTTGGTGTGCCGTCGTTCTGGAGACCCAGCGGCATCGACCAATCCATCACATATTGGCGTTTGGCAATGCGCCATTCGTCGCGGCGCTTTTCGAATTCGTCGAGGTAGCGCCCGCCGTAGATCGATCCGGTCCAAACCCCGTTGGCTTCGCGCACCCCGGTGGCTAATCCATAGCTTTCAGCACTTGCCGTGTTGGCCGTCCGCAGCGCAATCTGAACACCACCAAGGAAATGCCAGCGGCGTTGGCTCGATCGCTCGATCTGCATCACCACGGGGACGAAGTCAGACGCAGTGCCCTTGAAAAAGCCATAGTCAATTGCCGCATCGGGCCAATAGCATGCGGCCTGGCCCTCATCGTCGAGCCAGTCGAGCGTGCGCGAATAACGCGCAATGACCTCGGTGATGGCCTGCTTGTCGAGCAAAGCCTGAATCTCGGGATCGCGGTTCACCGGCGCCCACTCCACCATGCGGGGACGGTGAGCGGGAAGCGAGCCTGCGCGGTGCGGTGCGCATCGCTTGCGTCGGCGGGCAGCGGCGGATCCAGCGTTCGCGAAAGCCCTCCGCCAGCACCCTCGACCGGATCGACATACTCCAGACGAATGTCGTCAAGCACATCCGCAAAGTCATGGCCCTCATGATGATCTGACATCTGGTGTTCATAGAAGGCCCATTTGTCGGCGAAGGAGAGAAGGCAATAGTAAAGGTTCGGCTCCTGCCCCTTCCAATACTCATAGCGCCGAACGCCGTCTTCGGTGGCAAATGTCTGTGCGACCATATCGGCGATGATGGTCTCCCACTCTGCTTCCTTGCCCGGCTTGATCCGGATGTGTGCGAGCAATGTGGTCATGTGGCGGTCTCCTTTGCGGGCGTAAGACTGAGCTTGAGTTCCAGCGTTCCGAGCATGATGCCCGGCTGGTGGAGGAAGGTGTTTCCCGCTGCATAACCAATCCCGTCAAGGCGATCGAGCAGGTGGTTCCACGCGATTGTCTGTTCGAGACGCGACAGGCCCGCGCCGGGGCAGACCCGCGGTCCGGCCGAAAAGGCAAGATGCCTGGTTACCGACTTGCGATCCAGCCTTAGTTCGTGAGGATCTTCGAATTCATCGGGATCGATATTTGCGGCACCCCAGCGCAAGTGCAGCGTGGAGCCGGCGGGAACCTCCACTCCCTGGAACACCTCATCGCGCGTGGTAACGCGGGTCGACAGTCCCTGAGTCGGTGATCGTAGCCGCATCGCCTCCTCGGTGAATGGCCGGATCAGGGTGCGATCCTGCTTGAGCCGCTCGAACAAGCCCGGAGTCTCGCACACCAGCTGGGCCTGCTCGGCGAGCGCATATTGCGTGGTCTCAAGTCCGCCGATCACCATGGCATAGACAATACCGTTGATCTCGTCGTCGCTCAGCTTGCGGTCCAGTGCCTGGTAATGGACCTGGGTCAGGAAGCTGATCATGTCGTCGCGCGGTCGGGCGCGCCTTTCGCGCACTTGATCCCGAACATATTCAGAAAAA